>CAMLOB010000560.1 GCA_946481475.1 uncultured Chlorobiota bacterium
TTCCGCACGCCCCTGGCCACAATCATCGGGGGGGCCGAAACTCTCTCGATCTCCGACGGAGTCCTCAGCAAAGTGGCCAGACGGGATATGCTGGACATGATCCGCGAAGAGGCGGAACGGCTGAACAGGTTCGTCGCCAATCTGCTGGACATGACGCGGCTGGAGTCCGACAGACTCGACCCGAACTTCGAGCGGGTGGAAGTTGCAGACATCGTCGGTACGGCAGTCGGACGTGCCCATCGGACGCTTGAAGGTTTCGATATAGAGATCGATGTCGCTTTTGATTTGCCTATGGTCTGCGTCGACTTTATTCTGATCGAACACGTCCTGACGAATCTGCTGGAGAATGCCGTCAAGTATTCTCCGGAGAAAGGGAGAATCCGGATTGAGGCCGAAGCAAACGGAGAGAAGGTTCTCGTGGGGGTGACCGATCAGGGGCAAGGCATTCCGGAATCCGAACTTGAACGGATCTTCGAGAAGTTCTATAGGGTCAGACAGGGAGATGCACGAACCGCCGGAACCGGACTCGGACTGTCGATATGCCGGGGCATCATCGAAGCGCACGGGGGAACTATTCGGGCATTCAGTCCTGTTTATGGGGATAAAGGGACAAAGATTGTGCTATCATTACCGGTTGAGACATCGTTGTGTGACAGGAAGGAAGGAGCTTCCGCTAACCTGGAAGAGCCAACAGGAACCAACCATCGATAGATAGATCATGAGTGAAGAAGTATCGGCCCGCATCCTGATCGTTGACGACGAGCCGCAGATACTCCGCTTTCTCGGAACCAGTCTGATGGCCCACGGATATACGATCTTTGAAGCCTCTACGGGGAAGGAGGCCGTCTACAAAGCCGGAGTGGAGAAACCGGATCTCGTCGTGCTCGATCTCGGTCTGCCCGACATCGACGGAACATCGGTACTGCAACAGATTCGCGCCCACTCGGCCGTTCCGGTCATTATTCTCTCGGCCCGGGAGCGGGAGATCGACAAGGTCGGCGCGCTCGATCTGGGTGCCGACGACTATGTGACCAAGCCGTTCGGCGTCGGGGAACTGATGGCCCGCATCCGCTCGACACTCCGCCGACAGACCTCGGAGTCGGGACAGTCGACCATCTATAACTGCAGCGGACTTTCAGTCGATCTGGAACGGCGGCGCGTCAACCTCAACGGTGAGGATCTGAAGTTGACGCCGAAGGAATACGACATCCTGGGAATGCTTGTTCGTCATGCCGGGCGGGTGGTCACCCATCAATATCTGCTCCGCGAAATCTGGGGTCCCACGTATACCGGCGAGACACACTACCTCCGCGTCTATGTCGGACAATTGCGGCAGAAGCTCGAGGAGGATCCGGCGCAGCCCTACTATATCCTGACCGAGCCGGGGGTGGGGTATCGGTTGAGAGAAGAGGAGTAGCGGGAAACCGGCTGCCGCAGAGATACCGGATGAAGTGGGTACATCTCCGTTATCCTTTGTGTCTTTGTGGGAATTCCTGCTACCGTAGAGCTTACCACAAAGACACAAAGAGCACCAGGAAGCCACAAAGTCGGCAATCTCAGTCAGCCGGAAGATATGGAGAGGCCTCACACCGTTCAACTTCGGCAGATGTTCCACCCGCAGGGAAAAGAAGAGGGATTGCCGCAGCAGGCAATCCCTCTTTTCATTACTCATACTCTCTTTGCAGGAGAACCGAATCAGTTCAGATCCACCAGCACGGTCTTGATCTGCGTGTAGGCGTCCAGCGACGCCTGCCCGAGCTCGCGACCGAACCCGGAGTCCTTGTAGCCGCCGAACGGCAGGGCATTGTCGGTCATGTTGTAGGTGTTCACCCAGACGGTGCCGGCCTTGACCTTCTGTGCGAAGAGGTGGGCCTTCTTCAGGTCGTTCGTCCAGATGCCGGCCGCCAGTCCGTAGCGCGTCCCGTTTGCAATGGCCGCCGCCTCCTCGATGTCGCTGAAGGTGATCACCGAGGCGACCGGGCCGAAGATTTCCTCCTGCGCAATCGCCATCTCGTTCTTCACGCCGTCGAAGACGGTCGGGGTGACGAAGTAGCCGCTGTCGCCGATCCGTTCGCCGCCGACCAGAAGCTTCGCCCCTTCGGACTGTCCCTTCTCGATGTAGCCGAGCACCCGGTCCATCTGCTCCTTGCTGACGAGCGATCCCATACGGGTTTTCGGATCGAGCGGATCCCCCACCACCATCTTCGCGGCCCGTCCGGCCAGAACCTCCATGAACTCTTCACGGGCCGACTCCTCGATCAGGATACGGCTTCCGGCCGTACACATCTCCCCCTGATTGAAGAAGATGCCGCTCAGGGCCACCTTTGCGGCGAACTCCAGATTTGCGTCGGCAAAGACGATGTTCGGCGACTTGCCGCCGAGCTCCAGCGTCACCTTCTTCAGCGAATCGGCGGCGCTCCGCATGATCGCCTTGCCGACCTCCACCGAACCGGTGAAGGCGATCTTGTCCACTCCCGGATGAGCAACCAGCGCCGCGCCGGTCGTCGGTCCGTCGCCGGTGATGATGTTGATGACTCCCGGCGGCATACCGGCCTCCATCATCAACTCGCCGAGACGGAGGATCGAGAGGGACGTCTGCTCGGCTGGCTTGATCACCACGGTGTTGCCGCATGCGACGGCCGGGGCGATCTTCCAGGTCGCCATCTGAATCGGGAAGTTCCAGGGGATGATCTGTCCGCAGACGCCGACCGGTTCGCGCAGCGTGTAAGCCAGTGCCTTCATGTTCATCTCGGTCTCGATCGTCTGTCCGGAGACCTTGCCGGCCCATCCGGCGTAGTAGCGGAAGCAGTTGATCGACTGGGGCAGATCAACCCGGCGGGCCTCCAGCAACGGCTTGCCGTTGTTCAGCGTCTCAAGCTCGGCCAGTTCGTCGATGTGCTCTTCCATCAGGTCGGCGATCTTCCAGAGGAGTTTTCCCCGGGCGGCACCGTTCATCTTCCGGTAGTCCCCTTCATCAAACGCTCTGCGCGCCGCGCCGACCGCCCGGTCCACATCTTCCTTTCCGGCCGATGCGACTTTCGCAATCGTCTCACCCGTCCCGGGATAGATCGCATCGAACGTCTTTCCGTCGGCCGACTCCACCCATTCGCCGTCGATCAGCATCTTCCCGTAGCGAAGAAGTCCGTCGCCGTTCAGTTCATTCAACTGCGGCCGGGCTGCGGCCACCGTTCCGTTTGTTGTGGCGGTTTCTGACATTGTTTTCTGATCCCCGTTGTTG
>CAMLOB010000561.1 GCA_946481475.1 uncultured Chlorobiota bacterium
CGAGGACGGCTACACGCGGATGCCGGTCTATCACGATTCGCTCGAAGAGATTATCGGCATCGTCTACTCGAAGGACCTGATCACGCTGAAGGAACACAGCGACCTGATTATCCTTGAAGATCTTCTCCGCCCGGTCTACTTCGTTCCGGAAACCAAACCGATCGCCGATCTGTTACGAGAGTTCCAGCGCCGGAAGATTCATCTGGCGATTGTCGTCGACGAGTTCGGCGGCACCGCCGGAATCGTGACGCTGGAAGATATTCTGGAGGAACTCGTCGGCGAAATCCAGGATGAGTACGACGACGAGCCGGTGGATGTCGAGCGGATCGACGACGGTGTCTATATCGTCAACGCCTCGATCTCCGTGGCCGATGCGAACGACGAGATCGAAGGCTTCGTTCTCCCCGAAGGGGAAGACTACACATCGGTCGGCGGCCTGGTCACCAAGTGGTTCGGACGCATTCCGTCGGAAAACGAATCGTTCGAGCGGGATCAGGTCCGGATGACCGTTCTGAAGACCAGCAACAACCGGATCGAACAGGTGCAGATCGAGGACCTGAACCGGGATGAACTCTATAACGGTCTGGAGGCGTTCAGGGAGGAGAAGGAGAACGAGAGGGCCCGGGAAGGGTAGGGCCGGTGGGTCTGTGTCGGACAGAGGGGGTTGACCGAATCATGCCGCGATCTCCGTGCGACGAACGGTAGCGGGTTGTTCAGTCCTTCCGTCGTATCTTTTGCCGATCGGCGCCTTTAACTAATACAGGGGCGCCGATCATCATTTCAGGATTTCCGAACGCTATCTCAATGGGAGTCGATACCATCGTGAACGAGTCAGATTTCAAACGGACGCTTATCACCAGTGCCTTGCCGTACGCCAACGGCTACTGTCATCTCGGGCATCTGGCCGGAGCGTATCTGCCTGCCGACATCTATACCCGGTTTCTGCGGTCGTGCGGCGAAGAGGTGATCCACATCTCCGGTTCGGACGAAAACGGTGTGCCGATCACGATCTCGGCCGACCGTGAAGGAGTTACGCCGCAAGAGATCGCCGACAAATACCACGCCGAGAACGAGCGAGCCTTCCGCGCCCTCGGCATCGACTTCGACAAGTTCGGCAGGACGAGCTGGAAGAAACATCACGAGACCGCACAGGCCTTCTTCCTGGCTTTGTGGGAGGCGGGATATTTCACCGAGAAGGAGGAACAGCAGTTCTATGATCCGGTTGCCGGACAGTTCCTGCCGGATCGCTATGTGGAGGGGGTCTGTCCGAACTGCGGATACGACAAGGCCCGGGGAGATCAGTGCGACAACTGTTCGGCGACATACGACCAGATCGCACTGAAAAGTCCGGTCAGCAAGATCTCGGGCGTCACGCCGGAGTTGCGGACGACAAAACATGCCTATCTGAAGCTGGGAGAATTCCAGAAGCGACTCGAAGCCTTCGTTGAAAGTCACCGGGACGAATGGCGCGACCACGTCCTTCAGCAGTCGCGAAGCTGGCTGAAGGGGGGGCTGGGAGACCGGGCGATGACCCGTGACCTGCAGTGGGGGATCGATGTCCCGGTGGAAGGGTACGAGAACAAGAAGCTCTACGTCTGGTTCGACGCCCCGTTCGGCTACATCACCAACACGAAAGTTCTCTGCGAGGAACAGGGAGATCCGGAGGGATGGCGTCGGTGGTGGCAGGATTCGGCCACCCGCTACGTTGCCTTTATCGGCAAGGACAACATCGTCTTTCACACGCTGATTTTCCCGGCAACCCTGATGGGCTACAACGACTACGCCGCCAGACAGACTGCTGACGGCGAGACGACCGAGCGCTATATCCTTCCGGACAACGTCCCGGCCTGCGAGTTCCTGAACCTTGAAGGACGGAAGTTCTCCAAGTCGAACAACTGGGGGATCGACGTGCGTGACTACGTGGCCGAATACGATCCGGATCCCCTCCGCTACACGCTGGCCGCGAATATGCCGGAGAACAAGGATGCCGACTTCACCTGGCGGGAATATCAGGCGCGGCTCAACAACGAACTGGCCGATATCCTCGGCAACTTCGTCAACCGGACCACGACGTTTGTCCAGCGTTACTACAACGGCGAGGTCCCCCCGCTGACGACTTCCGACAAGGAGGATATGGTGCGGCAGCTTCTGTCGCAGGATCTGGAACATTTTGCCGAGAACCGGGCGCCGCGCGACATCGTGCTGCACGATCTGAGGCCGAAGTTCATGAAGTATTTCACCGAGTCCGATCTGGTGATGCTGCTGGAACTTGCCCAGGCGCCGGCCCGGGTCGCCGAATGCTACCGCTCGTTCCGTTTTCGCGATGCGGTGCTGGAGACGATGAATGTGGCCCGTGCGGCGAACAAGTATTTCAACGATGCCGAGCCGTGGCGCACACGGAAGGAGGACCCGGAGGCGTGCGGCAGGACGCTGAATATCTGTCTGCAGGTTGTCCGGTCGCTGGCGATTCTCTTCGAGCCGCTGATTCCCTTTACGTCGCGGAAGTTGATGGAATCGCTGAACATCGAGAAGGGGGCGGGGGATACCTGGTGGAGCGCCGCCGAGCTTCATCTGCGGACCGGACACAAAATCGGAGAGCCTGCGATCCTCTTCGAGAAGTTTACGGATGAACAGGTGGAGAAAGAGGTTGCGAAACTCGGCGCTCCGGCCGGGGTGGAGAGTGGAGAGGAAGAAGTGGAGGTGGAGCTGAAGCCGGAGGTATCGATCGAGGATGTGATGAAGCTCGACCTGCGCGTGGCCACGGTGATCGAAGCCGAGAAGGTGAAGAAATCGAACAAGCTGCTGCGGCTGCAACTCCGGATCGGCAATCTCCGGCGACAGATCGTGGCCGGCGTGGCCAAGGGGTACAAGCCGGAGGACCTGATCGGCAGGCTGATCGTGGTGGTGGCCAACCTGAAACCGGCCACGCTGATGGGAGTGGAGTCGCAGGGGATGCTTCTGGCGGCAAACGCTCCCGGCGGTTCCGATGAACCGCCGATTCTGCTGACCCTGATGGATGAGAGAGGGGCCGACGGATACGAGGTGAGATAAAGAGCCATCTGACGGAGATCGGATGTCAGGGATCGGACTATCGGTCCCTGACTCCGATCCCGATTCCCGACCCTTTCCGGTCTCCTCCCGTCTCGAATGCAGCGAAACCGACCAACCATTCCGGATCTGAATTCCTTCTATGCTTGTCGTAAAATTCGGCGGATCGATTCTC
>CAMLOB010000562.1 GCA_946481475.1 uncultured Chlorobiota bacterium
TATTTCCGGTTATGGAAAGAAGATTGTCCCTGACGGTGAGGTGAGTGGCCCGGTTGCCGGTTGCGGCCACTCCTGAAATCCCGGCAGTCGTGAACGAACGGGGAGCAGAGGGCTTCGCAAACGTCCCGTTGATTGTCGGCGCAACCCGCCAGTAGTAGGTGGTGTTCGGTTCGAGCGATGCGGGGGTGTAGGTCGTGTCCTCAATGTCCTCCTCGATAATGACCGAGCCTGCAGTTGCCTCCCCTTTCTCCTGAGCGGTTCCGAAGTCGGGAGTGGTGGCGATCTGAAGGTGGTATGAGGTCGATCCCGGAAATGAAGTCCAACCGAGCGTGACCGGAAGTGCAACTTCGGCAGTCCCCTCTTCAGGGAAGGATGGTGCCCCTCCGCTCTGCGTGGTGAACTCCCACACCTCCGACCAGGCCGACCAGTTCGTTCCGGTCGTCAGGGAGCGGACGCGCCAGTAATAGGTCGTGGTCGATGCAAGCGTCGGATACCATTGCGGTGCCGGACCGGAAGTAAGCTGATCGGTTTCGATGGCGATGCTTGCCGGTTCAAACGTGGGAGAGGTTGCCACCTGAACGTGGTACCGGGTGACGTTCTGCACCGGTTGCCACTTCACAAGAACCTGTCCATAATTCCTGAGCTGAATCTCCGTGGCACCATCTTCGGGCGAGAGAAGCGCCGGCCTGCGGTCGATCCCCTTGACGACGGTCACGGTCTTGAGTGCGAAGACCGAATCGCCCCCGTACTCGCAGGGGATCTTCATGTGGACCTGTGTCGAGGAAGAAGTCAAGTCCTCGGGGAACGTCACCCAGTAGGTGAGCGTCCCCAGCCAGGCGTTGTGGTAAGGGCTGTTGATGAAAATGCGCCCCTCATCGGCGAGCGGCAGAGGATTGCCCGCTCCGTCGGTAAAGATGACGTCTCCCGGATTGGGCGTTGCCCGACCGGGATGGTGAAACTCCACATCGCAACGCATCTTGTCTCCGACCTCGAAGACCTCGGTCGTTCCCGTCTTTGTGCCGGTGAAGAAGTTGATCTTGACTTCCGGTAATTGTGCCCGGACGGTTGCCGTCATCAGCACAAACAATGTCAGTCCAAAAAGGAAGTATCCGGTCTTCTGTTGTCTCATTGCGGTGAAGATCTCCTGTGAAAAATCAAACTGTTGTGTCCCCTTCAACCTGTCGGCTGTTCCTGTCGCAGAAGGAGTGTCGTCTGATGACACGCCGGGAGAGAAAATCGTCACGCCGACCGGAATCGCTTGCAGGAATTGTTCGAACCGAGAAGATCGCATCGGCACCGGCTCTTCCGAAGCGGGATCGGAGGCTCTCTTCTTCATTCCTTCCCCTTTTTGAATTCTGCACGTTTAATCCTGAATCAGAAGTTCTCCTTGTGGCCCAACACCACCCGCCCCCGCTGCTCTCCCCGGAGAATCCGTTCGATCTCCTCGTCCATCTCCTCCAGCGTTACGTCACGTGCGGTCTCCTCCAGCAGATCATCTTTCCACTCGGTTGCGATCCGGTTCCAGAGTTCGCGGCGCAGCGGCATCGGTGTAGTGGCGGTGTTGATGCCGATCAGTGCGGCCCCGCGAAGAATGAAGGGGTAGACGGTTGTCGAGAAGTCGACACCGGCGACGTTGCCGCAGACGGCGATTCCCCCCTCGTAATCCATCGCGGCCAGAAGTCGGGCCAGAGGCGTTCCGCCGACCGTGTCGATCGCCCCGGCCCAGCGGCGGGTAAGGAGAGGCTTTCCCGAGGCGTCGTTGATCTCGTCGCGGTGGATGATCTCCGCCGCTCCGAGTCTCTTCAGATAATCCCCCTCTTCCGGCTTGCCGGTGGAGGCTACAACGTGATAGCCGGAGCGGGCAAGCATCATCACTCCCATGCTTCCGACTCCGCCGGTTGCGCCGGTGACGACCACCGGTCCCTGCTCCGGAGTCAGTCCGTGCCGTTCGAGTCGATAGACCGAGAGGGCGGCGGTGAACCCGGCGGTTCCGAGGATCATCGACTCGCGAAGCGAGAGGGCTTCCGGAATCGGTACCACCCAGTCGGCCGGGACGCGGATATATTCGCCGAAGCCTCCGGACGTGTTCATGCCGAGATCGTAACCGGTTACCAGAACGTGGTCTCCCGGTTTGAACTCGTCGTTCTCGCTTTGCTCTACAACGCCTGCTGCATCCACTCCGGGCGTGTGGGGATAGGAGCGGGTGATCCCCTTGTGGATCGAGGCCGAGAGAGCATCTTTGAAGTTCAGACCCGAATGGGTGACGCGGATCAACACGTCTCCCGGCGGAAGATCGTCAACGCTCCGTTCGCCGATGTAGCGGTTCGGCGTTCCATCCGGGTTCTCCTGGACAATAAGTGCGCGGAATGTGTCGGACATAATTGATAGATCGTGATGTTTCGTTATCAAGGTTCAGGGCTGATCGTTCAAAGCTGATTGCTCAAGACACATCCTCCTCATCCGAATCACACTCACGCTCACGCAAAGAGCAAAGACGCAAAGCTGAAAGCCCACGACTGAAAGCTCATAGCTCATAGCTGAAAGCTCAACGCCGATCTCTGAAAGCTACGAACAAACAAAAAACAGCACATGCAATTCACAAAAACAATCAGGCGGGGCGCGCTGCTGCTGGGACTGGTTCTTCCGTTTCCCGCGTGCAGTCAGGAACAATCGTGGGAGATGGTCGATTCGATGATCGAGAGTGATTTCCCCGGAGTGCGGCACATCACAACCGACTCCCTGGCCGTCTGGCTTGCCGATTCCACGCTGCAACAACCCTTGCTTCTCGATGCCCGCCGTCCGGAAGAGTATGCCGTCAGCCATCTTCACGACGCCCGCCGGATCGATCCGGATGCGGTGACGTTTCCCGATCTCGATACGCTCGATCGGGAGACGCCGATTGTTCTCTACTGCTCGGTCGGCTATCGCTCGTCACAACTTGCAGAGCGGCTTCAGGAAGCAGGGTTCACGAACGTGAATAACCTGAAAGGCTCCATCTTTCGCTGGGCGAATGAGGGGAGACCGGTCTATCGGGAGGGGAATCAAGTCGAGGAGGTTCATCCCTATGACCGGATATGGGGGACGTTGCTCCGGAAGGAACTCCATCGGTACGAGGTGGAGGGAGAGTAGGCTCACGACTCGGATTTTCGATTTGCGAATGATGAATGTCGAATGCACCAAGCTTCGCACCTGAAATCGGATAGCTCACGGCTGAAAG
>CAMLOB010000563.1 GCA_946481475.1 uncultured Chlorobiota bacterium
CTGTCCGAAGAGGAATCCGGAACGTTCGCCCGGTCCCGAACGCTGCTTCTTGTTGTAGTCAGGGAGGATTAAGGGGTGCAGTCGGCAGAGCTATCGGTTCTTCAGCGCAAGAATAGTCTCCTCCCATCCCTTGCCGGGGAGCACCTCCGGCGAGTAGAGAATCCGGATGATTGTCCGGTCGATTGAAGCATAGTCGTAGTTGCTGTGCGGTCCGTCGTAGAAGATGCTGTGCGAATATCGGAGAGATCGGTGGTAGAGTCCCATGGCCGCCGCCACTCCCCCGCGGACGGCATACGTGCGGGAGAGAGAGCCGGGGGGAGCGTAGATCTCCAGCGTGAGGTTATGAAAGGAGTAGTCGGAGTTCCAGTTGAACGACAGGTACCATAACCCCTCATCGTTTCCGCTGTTAAAGAATCGGATGTTCAGTGTCGGCAGGTGCTCGTCAAGTGTGATGGAGATCGGGGAGATCAATGTGTTCAACTCTTCCACGGTCTCCCGCAGGATCAGACTGTCTTCGGTCGTCATCTCCCCCTGCGTGTCGATCCTGACGTCGGAGGTCCACTTCCGAATCCAGGACAAGTTCGAGAAGATCGCACCGGCACTCGTATCCCCGATGGCGATCTCCAGAAAGTAGCGAATCTCCTCGTTGGTGTAGAACCGGTTGATCCGTTCGCCTTCCAGAAGATCGATTCCGGGTTCTTCGGAGGTTGGCGGAGTCGACTCCCCGCAACCCTGGCCGGCAAGGATCAGGAGCATCGGCAAAGAGAAGATGTGGCGGAAGAGGGGGAGGAAACGGAGGCGATCTGCTGCGTTCATTGTGCGCTTTACAACGGTCTTTACAACGGTGTTGTGAAAGGAGAGGGACTGGGGAAAATACGCGAATGAAACGAAGGGGGACAAGCACAGAATGGGGTGCCTGTCCCCTTCGCTAATTATTGCTTGCCCCTTCCTGTACCCAGACGGCGATGCCGCGGGCCTGATCGCTGGTGATGATCGAGGAGATGTCGAATGTGTGGGGCTGGCGTTCGCGGACCACCTGGACCAGCAGACTGTGGGTGGAATCTCCCGGCACGACGACCCCGGGACGGTTGATCACGTCGAAGTAGGAGTCAAGACTCAGGTTGCCGGCCCGGTCGATGTTGTTGTGGCAGCCGCTGAAGTTGCAGCCGACGTCGAACAGGGGCTGCACATGGCGCCGGTAGCTGACGCCGGTATCCGGAAAGAGAACGTCTCCCGGATCCGACGGACCGGAATCGCAGGCGACCACCAGCAGTGTCATCAACAATGTTGCAAGGCTGACGATCACCCCTGCCGCGCTATGGATAATTCCTGTTCTCACGAAAGTCGTATTGTTCGGAATGTGAAATGTTCGAATGTAGAACATCGGCGAAAGAGAAGTAAGGCATTTCTCTCTCCCTTTTTTTCACTTCCTCAACTTTCGTGCCATAGCGTTACGAAGAAGGGAATATTGTCGATCCGAAAAAAACTGATGGTTCCTTTATCCTCCTGAACGAGGGGACCATCAATAGCTTTCGTCCTCGTTCGGAAACGTTCCTTCCCGTACATCTGCCGCATAGTTGCGGGCCGCACTCAGAGCACGTTCGGCAAAGGATTCGTAGCGGCGGACGAAGCGGGGGTGAAAGTCGATGGTCAGGCCGAGCATGTCGGCGTAGACCAGGATTTGCCCGTCGCATCCGGCTCCGGCCCCGATCCCGATCGTCGGAATCGTCAACGATTCGGTGACCTGGCGGGCCAGCGTTGCCGGAATCTTCTCCAGAACGATGCAGAATGCCCCCGCCTCCTGAAGGGCTGCGGCGTCGGCCATGATCTTCTCCGCCTCCTCATCCTCTTTTCCCCGCGGACGGTAGCCGCCGTAGAGATGAATCGACTGGGGTTGCAGTCCCAGATGGCCCATCACCGGAATACCTGCGGCCGTCATTCTGCGAACCGCTTCAAGGTTTTCCTTCCCTCCTTCCAGTTTTATCGCTCCGGCCAGAGTCTCCTTCATGATCCGTCCGGCGTTGCGGAAGGCATCGTCGGCACTGATCTGGAAGCTCATGAAGGGGAGGTCGGCAACCACCATGGCCCGCTCCACCCCCCGCGTCACCGCTTTGGTATGATAGATGATCTCATCGAGCGTCACCGGCAGCGTCGTCTCGTGACCCTGCACCACGTTGGCAACCGAATCGCCGACCAGAATCACATCGATCCCGGCGTGATCGAACAGGTTTCCCATGATCGCATCGTAGGCGGTCAGAGCGGCGATCCGCTCTCCCCGCTCTTTCATCTCCTGAAGAGTCCGTGTGGTCACCCGTTTCACCTGACTCATGCTTCCGCCTCCGCATTGCTGACGATTGGTGTCGTGATATGAAGTTCATCCCGGACCAGGGAATCGACGGTGAAGACTTCGGCAAATCCGTCGAGAAGTTTGCGGGCAATTTCTTCAAAGGGGGGGAGAGGAGCCTGAAGGATCTCCGAGAGTGTTACGGTCTTTCCGGCAAGGGATGTGCGCATCCGTTCGCGCCGTTCGGTCGGCAGACCGAGAAAGTCGACCAGATCGAGATGGGCCGGACCGAGCAGGATGGAGCCGTGTTGCAACAGGACCGAACCGTAGCGACGTTGCGCCGAGCCGACAAATTTTCTTCCCTCCCACGTCAGTTCATTCAACGCCGAGGCGCTGAAGCAGCCTTCGGAATCGAGATCGCGATAATGTTCGCGGAAGTCCGGACTGCTTCTGCTGAACTCGATGCCGGAAGCCCCCATCAGTTCAAATCCCCGTTTCAATGCCTCGCTGATCTTCGCATAGGTTGCGTGGATGCCCCGGTCTCCTCCCGGCATCGCCACGCCGTAGGTGATTTCCTCGGCATGGAAGACGGCCCGTCCCCCGGTCGGTCTCCGTACCAGATCATACCCCCGGCGTGCCAGTTCTTCACGATCAATCCGTTCATCTTTCTGATTGAAGCCGAGGGAAAGAGTCCAGGGCTTCCAGGAGTAGAAGCGAAGTCGGGGACGGTTGTCCAGAGTGCAGGCCTCGGCCATCAACTCATCCCGTCGCATGTTCTCTTCTCCATCCAGATTCTGCTCTATCGTATAAATCCAGGTTGTATTCATAGTACTACTATATATCTGTATCTTAGATACAGATATATAGGAGTACTATGAATACAACCTGGAATTATACGATAGAGCAGAATCTGGATGGAGAAGAGAACATGC
>CAMLOB010000564.1 GCA_946481475.1 uncultured Chlorobiota bacterium
TTTTCTGGTGTCGGTGAGACAGGTGTCGGGTGAAGGCGGACAAGGCTGCCCCTTGTCCGCCAACTCCCTGAACACTTATCGCACTACCTGAACCTGAGCGATTCCGCTCCGTCCGGCAGCCTCAACGCGAATCATATAGACGCCCGGAACCACCTGACGCCCGCTGGCATCACGACCGTCCCACTGGGCGGTATAGGTTCCTGCCGTCGCCTCTGCGTCGGTAATCGTTGCAATTTCCTTGCCAAGTACGTCGAAAACGCGAACCTGAATCCGTCCATTTGTCGGCACAGTGTAATCGAACGAGGTCGATCCGCTGTTCACCCCGAAAGGATTCGGAGAAACGGCTCCCAGCATCAGTTCTCCCGCCGTTGCGCTTTCGCTTCCGACGGTTACCCGCTTGGCTCCCTTCTCCTGTTCGTTGAAGACGACGCTTTCAAACTTCACGTCCTCTCCTTCAGTCGTCTCGACCACAATCGTCGCAACAACATCTCCCGGCTTGAACTCGCCGGCTCCTGCAATTGCTACGGTCGATTCACCGGCAACAGCCAGACTCTGACGATAGGCGTTCGACTCCGGCGTATAGACGTCAACAATGCGCGTTCCTGCAGCGGCTTGCAGCTTGATGCCGACTGCACCGTTGCTGTAACCGTTCAGCGTGACCGGAATCTCGATCTGACGTCCTGCAAACGAACCGTTCTTCTCAAGAACAATGTCATTAGCCGATACCGATGCGACCGCCTTTCCGGTGAAATGCGGAAGCGTATCCGGCAACCACGGCAGCACCGGCAGCTTGGCTGCCAGATAGTCCATGATCAGTGCGGCATCGAACTCGTCGGCATCGAAGAAGAAGCCATTGAACGTATTATCGATCGGCAACGGAAGATTTTCGTTGGTGCTCTTGACGCGCCAGAAGACCTTGTATCTCTGTACTAATCCCAGGATCAGCGAGTCTCCCGTGTTGTCGTAGTTGCTCGTCGAGTAATAGAAACGACCGTTATGGTTCACATCGCCATGATATCCGTGACGGTTGACGGCCGAATCGAACTCGACCGGCCGGCCGGCCTGATGACGCAGAATACGGATCACGTCGGCCATCGTCACGAACAGACGCTGATCGGCCCGGACGTTCGGCGGAACGTTGGGATCAACCTGTGTCAGGTTCGCATCACCATCGCCCCAGCCTCTGATTCCGGCGGAACCGTCAGTATCAAACACGAAAATACGTCCCGGCAGTCCGCTCGGCGGCCAGTTGCTCGTCAGACGCGTATCGGTCCGTGCGAGGATCTTGTTCCCCGTCTCGGCATACGTCACTGCGTTGATCCAGGTCGTGTTGCCGTTCGGCACCGCCGGCTCGTCCTCGATACCGACCGAAGCTCCACTGAACTTCACGATACTGACGCCGGTACCGGTACCTGCATCGCCGTAGTGGAACTCGATTGTCCCCTTCTTTGAAGGGATAGTGTTCGGATCCGCCTCGAAGATCCAGAGCTGGAAGCTGGCGATTGAAGGAGCCTGCTCCGCCCGGTTCGGCGAGAACGGATCGTCCGGATTAACCGGATCAAAGAAATAGTTGATGTTCAGATTTTCCCACTCAACCACAAATGAACTGCGATTCAGTCCTTTCGGATCGGCGCTTGGCGGATTCTGCTGCCAGCTGATCGTGGTCGGCGTGTAGAGACGTCCCTGAGGATCCTGGAAATCGAATCCCGGAGCGCGATAGTAGTGATCCCCGAAGTAGGGGGCCAAGGTCAGGTTCGGACCGTTGGTCGGCGTAAAGAGTGTGAACGGATCGTTGGTAATGAACCGGCCATCGAAACTGGCAAAACCGTTGACCGACACCCAAACCCGATCGAACAGCTGTCCGTCGTACTCGATCTCGAACCCGAGAGGAATCGCTGTTCTGCTGACGCCGTCGTTCGCATTCACAAAGTTGCTGAAGAGGTCAACAAGTTGATCCCGCTGAATCACCTGACCTCCGACCAGAGGCTCATAGACCCGGTTTTCGATATTGATATCGAATTCGGTCCAGATCTGTGCCTCCGACTTTGTGACCGGAACGAGAAGCATAAGAGCAACACCTCCGAGCAAACCGGGCAGTATTCTCTTGAAGTTCATGCTGTCTCTCCTCTGATTATTGTTTCTGTATACTGTAACTATGCTTTGTTCTCATTCGGTTCCGCTCCGGTCGGGGAGAGTTCTCCTCTCCCCGACCATACGCGGATCTTATTCAACCTTATCTCGTGAGAATCATTGTTCTGCTGAGAACCGTCGTTCCGGATGACAGGCGGTAGGTATAGGTACCGCTCGCCGCCTTCCGGCCCTGCTCATCGGTTCCGTCCCAGATCGCCGTGTGGCGACCCGACGGAATCGCTTCCTTAATCAGAGTCTTCACGAGTTTGCCGTTGATGTCGAAGACCTCAAGGCGAACATCGCTGCGGCTCGGAACGGTGAAGGCGATTTCGGTCTCGCTCGTCACCGGATTCGGCACGTTCGCCGCCAGCTGGAAGCCGGCCTCACCTGCAACGATATCGTCGACGCCCGACGTCGTGTCGCTGCTGTAGAAGATCTTGAAGCCTTCGATAATACCCGGCTCAAGAATCACGACGCAAGCGAAGACCTCGCCGTTGACCGTATCGAATTCGATGCGGATACCGTTGACAGCGTAAGCATTGAATCCTGTCGGATCCTTCATGTTCACGCGGAAGGCACCACGGTTCGATCCGGTCACATCGCTGCGAAGATCGGCAATCGTCAGCGTCGAGTCGGCCTCTGCCGCCTCGTCGAGCGACCAGCAGATCCTCACCGGGAAGAACGGACTTCCACCCGGCAGGTTACCCGGCTGGATGAAGGCCTTCCATGCCGAACGCTCCTGACCTGACGGCGGATTCGTCGGATAGAAGTTCCGCTGGATACCGTTGTTGTTCGGAATCGTCCAGCGAGCATCAAACACGTCCGCAGGCGGAAGCGGCGGCAACTCGTACTCGCAATAGATCTCGTCGAGTCGGCCAAGGCTGTCGGCCTCTTCGCCGGTCGTCGCGTTCTGTGCAAGTCCGAACGTCAGCTCCTGCCGAGCGTTGCCGTCGGTCGAGTTCGTGTTCTCCACGGTCACGGTCATTGCAAAGTCCACAACGTCGCTGACCGAAACCTCGTAGCTCAACGTATCCCTGTTTCCGGCCTGATCTTCTGCGATCACCTCAACGATCATCTTCT
>CAMLOB010000565.1 GCA_946481475.1 uncultured Chlorobiota bacterium
CTTTATCGCCACCTGCCGCTCGGCTCTGGAGAGGATGGAGGAGAACGCCGATGTGGTCTTCACGTGCAGCAGTGCGGCCCACTACCGGTGGGTGGAGGAAGCCGATCCCGATCTCTTCGCGAAGATCGCCGAACGGATTGCCGAAGGCCGGTGGGAAGTCGTCGGCGGGTGGTGGACGCAGGCCGATTGCAATCTCCCGTCGGGTGAGGGTTTCGTCCGCCAGGGACTGCTCGGTCAACGCTATTTCATCGGGAAGTTCGGATGTCCGGCTACCGTCGGCTACAGTCCGGACGCTTTCGGTCACAACGCCGGTCTGCCGCAACTTCTGGCGGGATCGGGACTCGACGCCTACATCTTCTGCCGACCCGATCCGACCGAACGGGAGCTTCCGGCTCCTCTCTTTCTCTGGCGTTCACCCGACGGCTCGTCAGTTACGGCCTACCGCATCCCCTTTCACTATAACATGTACCGGACTTCGGTTCCGAAGAAGGTGTGTGATCTGATGAACGCCCTCGACGCTCCATCCGATCTGGCGGCCGATCAACGGCACTTGCTGGAGTTCGGTTCCGAATGGGCGTTGTTCTACGGTGTGGGAAATCATGGTGGCGGACCGACGAAAGAGCACATTGCCGATATCCTTGCAATCGATGCGGATTCTGCAATGCCGACGACCCGGTTCGGAAGACTCGATGAGTTCTTCAACAATGTTCGTGCGGAAGATGGACGGGTGATACCGGAGTGGCGGGATGATCTGCAGATGAACTCCCCCGGTTGCTATTCGGTCCACTCCACGATCAAGCGACTGAACCGTCGCGCGGAACACGAACTGATCCGTGCGGAAATCCTCGAAGCCATATCGGCTCTCCCGACTCCCTCCGCCGCGGCGGACCGATCCCCGACTCCCGATTCTTCGCCTCTGACTTCCGCCTGGCACAACGTCTGCTTCAACCATTTCCACGACATCCTCTGCGGCGTTGCGATTCCGGAGGCGTTGGAGGATGCCGTTCATCTTTACGGTGAAAGTCTTGCCATTGCCGACCGGGCGACCCGCCGCGCCGTCAGAAGCATTGCCGGACGGGTTGACACCAGAGGAGAGGGAGGGACGCTTCTTCTGATCAATCCCCACTCGTTCGATTTCGACGGGCCGGTGACGTTCGAACTCTGGCACGATATCGACAAGGAACTCTGGTCGCAGCCGGTCGATCTTCGTCTGCTTGATGATGAGGGAAGCGAGGTGCCGGTCGGCGAGACGTTTCCGAGCGGGAAGATCGGAAAGGACCGGATCGGCGGGACGTTCCGCGCGCAGGTTCCGGCGATGGGGTGGCGTTGCTGGAGCGTTCGTTATGGCGAGAAGAGCCGGTTTGCCGGGGCGAAAGGATTGATTGCAGCCGACGATACGACGCTGGAGAACGAACATCTGCTCATCCGGTTTTCGCCGGAGAGCGGAGCGATCGTCCGGCTTCACCATAAGGAGAGCGGACTCGATCTGATCGAAGGAGAAGGGGGAATGCCGGTGGTGATCGAGGACCTGACCGATACCTGGGGACATGGCGTCACGCGGTTCGACAAGGTGATCGGCCGGTTCGACCGGGCCGGGGTCCGGCTGGTTGTCAATGGTCCGGTACACGCCACCATCCGGACGACGAGCCGGTGGGGAAGTTCGAGAATTCAGCAGGACTTCACGCTGTCTGCCGGTTCACCCTTCCTTTCGGTCCGGATCAGAATCTTCCACGGCGAACCCCGGACCATGCTGAAGCTCTGCTTCCCGACGACGCTCGCACATCCGCAGACGGTTGTGCAGGGGGCCTATGCCGTGGTGGAAAAACCGTGTGACGGAACCGAGCGGCCCGGCGGCGCGTGGAAGGGGATCGTCGGCGACATCGGCGGACGAAGGGCCGGACTCGGCTTTGCCGACACGTTGACCCACGGCTACAGCGCCGACGGAGGGAATCTTCTGCCGACGCTGCTTCGTTCCCCCTCTTTCGCCACGCATGATCCTCACACGATCGGTCCGAACGAAGACGTGCGCTACATCGATATGGGAGAGGTTGAATTCAGCTACGTGCTCCGTCCCTTTGCCGACGAGGATTTCCGGACGCTTCTTGCGAATGATGCGGCCTTGCTGAACGGGCCTCTTCTTCTCTCGCTGGAATCGGAGCATGACGGAGGATCGCTTCCGCTTCCGCGAGCGTTCCGGGGAGTGGAGATTTCCGTTCCGAACATCACGATGCCGGTGTTGAAGAGAGCCGAAGACGGAAACGGATGGATCGTCCGGTTGTTCGAGACGGAGGGGACGGAGACCGAGGGGACGATCCGCCTGTCTCTGCTGAATGCGGAATGGAATGTGAAGATGCGGGGGGGGGAAGTAAAGACGTTCAGGATTGCGGACGGGGAGGTGAGGGAGACCGATCTGATCGAACGGTAGGTTCATGTCCCGCCGCAGCGGACCTCCGGCTTCAGCCTGCGCCGGGACGAGCAACGGAGCTTTCATGCACTCCCGGCTTCACTTGATCTGATTGCCGAACTTTATTCTCTCGACTTCCCTCGTCAGCGCACCCTGAAGAGGTTCGCCTGCCCGGGGTGTTTTTACCCGTCGCCGTAGAGCGTATTCGTCCTGATCTTCTCTGCCAGTTCCAGCGCACGTTTGATGCGCGTGTCGGTTCGCTTTGCCAGGGTGACGTAGAGGGCGAGCGATCTTCTCTTGCCGATCGAGAACGTCTCCCATCTCGCCCGCGCCTCATCATCCTGCGCCAGCACTTCCGCAAGCTCCTCCCCGGTCTCCACGTGATCCGGGTCGTCGTCCGGACGCATCGTTGCGGTCACATCGCGGCCGAGCTTCAGGCCGCACTCCTTCAGAATGTCCTGACCGAGCACGATGATGTGCCGTCCGTCCTTCTTCCGCTGGATGGCGCGACGGTACTCGATTCCGTTGATCCGGACGATCACCCGTTTGATCTTCTTCTTCCTGAACTTATCGGCCGTTTCGTCCGGGATCACCAGTACATGGTGCCGCATTCCGTCTTCAAGCCGTTCGAGCGGGATGGTGAATGTGGTGTTCATACTTTCGTGCTTCTTCATGGTCTTCGTGTTCGCCGCGATCGATAGTAAGTTCTCCCGGGGTCTCGTTCTTTACATCGCTCCGGAGTCCGGACATGTTCATCCTTCTTTCAACAACTTCTCCAGCATCTGCTCCCGAACCCCGTAGAAC
>CAMLOB010000566.1 GCA_946481475.1 uncultured Chlorobiota bacterium
AGTGTAGAGGGACAACGCAGAAGACAATGTCGTCGATCATGACGGAGGCCGTTATCCGAAACAGGGCAACAGCGGTCGGGAGAGCGTAAAAAAGGTCAAGGGTTTCTTTTCCACTACGATAAAGGCGGTTATATTACACGCCGTTCGGCTGCACCGCCGCGTTAACGCAATCAACTATTCAGCTTTTATAAACCAACCAGCAACACCAGATGAAGACCGGAGCAATTCTACGTCTGACATCCATCCTTTCCGCCATTTTCGCATTCACGGTACTGACCGGGTGTGGTGGCGACGGAGGAGGAAGCGACGTTTCGACAACCATTGAAACGTTTGCCATTGAAACCAAAGACACATTCAACATTGCTCCGGGGGCCGATCCGGCCGTCCCGGCCCAGGAGGGTGGAGCAGGCTTCGAGGAGATCGCTGAAGCGGAAGGATGGCAGACCGGATCGCTGACCGATGAGCAGTTGAAACTGATCGGCGATCCGAACGCAACGAAAGGGGGAGAGTTCAAGTTCGCCGTCAACGACTTCCCGGCCACTTTCCGGGCCTACGGCAAAGACGAGAACGATCAGGTCACGCGCATGATTCACAGCTTCGTCTACGAGTCGCTGATCACCGTTAACCCGATCACGCTCGAATTCCTCCCGGTCCTCGCATCCCACTGGAAGGTCGGGGAAGACGGCCAGACCTACTGGTTCCGGATCGATCCGAACGCACGCTTCTCCGACGGACATCCGGTTACGACCGAGGACGTGGTAGCCACATACGAACTTGCCCGAGACTCCTCCATCCTCTCGCCATATACGAACACATTCTACGGAGGGTTTGATCCGCCGGAAGTCGTCAGCAAATACATCTTCAAGGTTCGCTCGAAAGCAAAAGAATGGAAGAACCTTCTCTACTTCGGCGGGACCTCCATTCTTCCCGCTCACGTCATCGGAAACCTCTCCGGTTCGGAATACATGGAGAAGTACCAGTACGACATGCCCCCCGGAAGCGGACCCTATATTGTCCGTTCCGAAGATGTAGTCAAGGGAAAGATGGTCAGTCTGATCCGCCGTACAAACTACTGGGCAGCCGATTATCCGGTCAATCGCGGTGCAAACAACTTCGACAAGGTCTCGCTGATGGTCGTTGCCGACGAGCGCCTGCAGCTTGAGAAGTTCAAGAAAGGGGAGTTCGATCTCTATCTGGTCCTCAGGGCGCAGTGGTATGAAGAGGAATTCAACGATGAGCTTGTCAAGCGGGGATTGATCCAGGTCCGCCGCATCTACAACGATGAACCGCAGGGAATCAGCGGTCTGGTCTTCAACATGCGGAAGCCGCCGTTCGACGACCCGAAGGTACGCGAGGCGTTTGCCTATCTGTTCAACCGGGAAGGTCTCGTAAAGAACCTGATGTACGATCAGTATTCCATGAGCAATTCCTACTATCCCGGTTCGGTGTACGAAAACCCGAGCAACCCCAAGATCACTTATGATCCCGAAAAGGGAGCCGCACTTCTGGCCGAAGCCGGATACACCAAGCGGAATCAGGAGGGAATTCTGGTCCATGAAAAGACCGGCAAGCCCCTTGTGATCGAGATGCCGATTCTGGATAACTGGGTACGGGTGATGACGCCGGTCCAGCAGGAATGGAAAAAGGCCGGTATCAAACTCGAGTTCCGTCAGGTTGACGGTCCGACCCAGTTCAAACTGCTGAACGAGCGGAGCTTTGCGCTGGCATTTATGAGCTGGGGAGGCCTCCTCTATCCGAACCCGAAGAGCTCGTTTCACTCGGAGCTGGCTGACCAGTTGAATACCAACAACCTTGCCGGCTTCAAGAACCCCCGAGCCGACGAGCTGATGGAAAAGGAACTGGTCACCTTCGATCAGGAAGAACGGGTCCGGATCATCCGGGAACTCGACAGCATCCTCATGGCTTCAGGCCAGTACGCTCTGGCCTGGTACGCTCCATTCACCCGGGTAGCCTACTGGAACAAGTTCGGCCATCCGGAATTCTATCTCGGCAAGATCAGCGACTGGCGGTACATCATCAGCTACTGGTGGATATCCGAGGAAAAAATCGCAAAGCTGAATGAAGCGTTGCAGGATCCTTCAATTGACCTGGGAGAGGGAGAACGTGATGTGAAATTCTGGCCGGAGTATAACGAAAAGCAGAAGGCGTCCGAGCCGGTTGCGGAAAACTAGGAAGTTCGGCACAGAGGAGAGGAATTTTCCGGAAATCGCATGGGAAGAAACGTGACCGGCAAGGTTCGCCCTGCCGGTCGCTTTCACGTTCATCGCAGTCACACGATCAAGCAACGACGCTATGTTCAACTATTTTCTTCGACGTTTTCTTCTGATCATCCCGACGTTCTTCATTTCAACGTTTATTGTCTTCGTTATCCTTCAGCTGACGCCCGGCGGTCCGTTCGAGCAGATCATGCTGCAGACAAAGATGCAGATCATGTCGGGCGAAGCCGGAGCGGGAAGTTCCAACGCTCAGGAATCGATCGATCTGCCGGCCGAATCCGTTGCTGAACTGAAACGGTATTTCAATCTGGACAAGCCCATCCCGGTCCGCTACGCGATCTGGATCGGGAATGTCCTGCAGGGCGACCTGGGCAAATCCTACAAGTTCTCCGAACCTGTGATCGATGTGATCAAGGATCGGCTCCCCATCTCCATCTTTTTCGGTCTGACCGGGTTCATTCTCTCCTATCTGATCTGTATCCCGCTCGGAGTCTGGAAAGCGGTGAAGCACAGCTCGTCATTCGACATCATCAGCTCCGCACTGGTCTTCATCGGCTACTCGATTCCGGGATTTGCTCTGGGTGCGGTCCTGCTGGTAACGCTCGGCTCCGCCGGATACTTTCCCCTCGGGGAGTTCCATTCGCTGGAGTGGGACTCGCTCTCGTTATGGGAAAAAATCGTTGACCAGGCCCACCACACCGTGTTGCCGGTTATCGCCTACATGGTCGGCAGCTTCGCCACGCTGACGATTCTGATGAAAAATTCTCTGATGGAGAATCTGGGGCAGGACTATGTCCGGACTGCATTTGCAAAGGGACTGCCGGAAAAGCGAGTCGTATTTGTTCACGCATTCCGCAATTCACTGATCCCGATCGTTACCGGCCTGGGACACTTTATCGGATTGATTTTTGCCGGTTCCTTCCTTATTGAAAAAGTCTTCAATATTGACGGGA
>CAMLOB010000567.1 GCA_946481475.1 uncultured Chlorobiota bacterium
TCAGAGGGAGCGGCCGGGTGTTGCTGAGCGGTTCCGGGGGGAAGGACCGACGGATTCTGATGGGACTGAGCGATCCGCCGACACTTGTGCAGATACGGGAGGAGAGCGGAGGGTTCGAGGAGCAGCTTCCGATTTCCCGTTTTCCCGATCACATTCTTTCCCTCTCCGGCAACAATCCGTTTGTCCTTCTCTATCATTCGGTCCCCTCTCCGGAAGTACTTCGTCCCGGAGAGAACGGCCGACCGGAACCGTTGTTCTATCCTTCGTCGGTCCCCTACCGCTCGGCCGTGGCCGACGACCATTATCTCTTTCTTGTCGGTGAGGATTCCGCCGTCGTGTACGATCATGATCTGGATTATCTCTGCCGACTGCCGGTGGTCGGTGGAGAACGGGTGAGACTGATCGAGCTTGACGGAGATAAAGCGGACTATCTGGTGGTCACCGAGCGTGGCTCCACCATCGTGACGGTGGAGCCCGATCCGTGGCGATGGTTCTATCGCCGGCAGACCGAAATCATCGTCGGTCTGATCATTCTCCCCCTCCTTCTCCTCGGCTTTCTGTTTTTCCGACGCTATCGGATGATGCGGGTGATGTACACGAACATTATCCGGGGGACCGAAGCGGCCGGTTTTGTGGTCACGTCGCGAAACGGACGGGTGCTGACGATCAACAGCTCGGCCCGCCGCTACATCGGCATCGATGGGGCCAGTCCGCTGGCACGCCACCTGAATTTTGCTTTCGCCGCCCAGCATTTCCAGCCCGTTCTTGAACGATGCCGACAACTTCTCGGATACGGCGAGCCGTTCCAGACGGAGCTGCACGTCTCGGCTGACGGAGTCTCCCGGACACTTCACTTTACCGGACGTCCCCTCTACGGACGATACGGCGGGACGAAGGGGTACATTGTCATGATTCAGGACATCACCGCAGTGCTCGAGCAGGATCGTCTGGTTAACTGGGCCTCGGTGGCCCATCACATCGCCCACGAGATGAAGACACCACTCGGCGTGATCCGGACCTCGGCCGAGTCGCTCCGGCATGAACTGGCAAACCTTGCCGATTCCGAGAAAGGGCTGACGATTACCGGACGTCTGGTACGGCAGAGCGGAAGACTACGGGAGATTGTCGATGATCTGCTGACGGTGGCCAGAACGGAGGAAGTGAAACTGGTGGAGGTCGATCTTGTGCTGCTTATCTCCTCCCTTGTCGACGATATGCAGGAATATATGCCCGGCATGGTGAAGCTGATCTTCGAGCGACGGGGAGAAGATTTCCGGATCGCCGTCGATGCCGACCAGTTGACGATTGCCGTCCGGAATGTGATCGACAACGCCCGCCAGGCAATCGGCGAACGTGAAGGAGCAATCCGTGTGACCCTGATCGCCGGAGATGACGATATCGATATCGTCATCTCCGACACCGGCATCGGCATGTCCCCCACAACACTTGCCCGCCTCTTTCAGCCCTACTACACCGAAAAGGAAGGGGGATCGGGTATCGGCACGGTAATCATCAAGCGGGTAGTCGAAGGACATGGCGGCAGCGTCAGCGTCGAAAGCGAGAAAGGAGTGGGAACGACGTTCCGGCTGCGGTTGCCGAGATTGGTTGAATAGTTAAATAGTCGAGAGTTCAATGGTTGAAGAGTTCCTTGCCCACCGCTGATTGCTCAAGGTCGAGAGTCAGGAGTCGAGAGTTCAATGGTTGAAGAGTTCCTTGCCCACTGCTGAAAGCTGATTGCTGATTGCTGAAAGCTGATTGCTCAAGGTCGACATTCACCTATCTCCCACGACTTTCCCGTAGATCTCCACCGTCCGTTCCGCCGTCCGCTCCTTCGAGAATTCCCGAACGCGCGCACGTCCGTTCCGGATCAGTCTGCCCCGCAACTCATCATCCCGCAAAAGCCGCTCAAGATATCCCGCCAGCACCCGGTCATCCCCCGGATCGGCCAGAAGCCCGGTCACTTCGTGTTCCACAAGTTCAGGAATTCCTCCCCCGGCAGTCGCCGCCACCGGAACACCGGCAGCGAAGGCATCCAGAATTGTGGTCCCCAGTCCTTCGGTACGACTGGTTATCAGGAAGAGGTCGAGCTCCGGAAGGATATCGGGAACATCGGTCCGGAAACCGGTGAAGATGATATGGTCTTCCAGCCCCAATTCACGCACAAGCGACCGAACGGCCTTCTCCTCGCCGGAGTCCCC
This sequence comes from uncultured Chlorobiota bacterium, assembly GCA_946481475.1. Next base: position 2,199 of record CAMLOB010000567.1, read on the forward strand.
TCCGACAATCAGGAATTTCCCCCTCCCTCCTCCCCTCAGAAACCGCTCTGCGGTCCGGACAAAGGTCGGATAATCCTTGTGCGGGGCAATCGCCGAGACGTTGCCGATCAGAGGGAGATCATCCGGGATACCGAACTCCCGGCGCAGACGACCGTCCCCTCTCCCCTCAAACTTTCCGAGATCAATCCCGCTCCGGACGATGTGAAGAAGGCCCGACGGAATTCCTCCCTGAAGCATCACCTGCCGGATCGCCCCGGAGACGCAGACGTATCCCCGAACATTCGGATGGCGGTACTTCCATCGACCGAGAAGACCGGTACTGATCGGGAAGTCGACCCGGCGACTGACGAGAATCGGAAGAGGGTTGCCGAAGAGGGAGGCGGAGAGGACCGCAAGGGTGTGCGCGTGGGAATCGTGCGTGTGGATGAGATCAAACTTCCCCTTTCGCACAGTCCGGGCCAGACGACGTGCGGCGGGAAGATCGAATGAGGAACGCTTTCTGAATGAGAAGGTCGGAATTCCTTTCTCTCCAGCATACCGTTCCATCGCCGAACCGGCGGCGGCATAGAGTCCGGCACCGACATTCAGACGCAAGGATTCTTCGAGAAGAGAGGCGATCTGTCCCTCTCCCCCCCGCCACGTCATAGCGGTCGAGACGTGCAGGACGTTCATCTATCTCCCCTCCTCCCCCCGGCGCCACAACCGTTGCAGGTGCTGATATTTCAACCGGACCAGATATGCGTTTCGCAGACTGATGATCCAGCCGATCCTGCCGTCAAGGAAGCCGAGCTTCAACAGATAGGTTCGCAGGAATCGTGCAGGTGGTGAGAGGAGCGCCTGCGAGCGGCGCCAGGGACGACCGGCCGCTTTCATCTTCCGGGCGGAAAGATCGGCATAGCGTTCGATCCGCCGCAGATGATCCTCTGCAGATTTGTAGGAATAATGATAGAGTTTTCCTTTCAGCCGAACAATCTCAGCACCGGAAGGGAT
>CAMLOB010000568.1 GCA_946481475.1 uncultured Chlorobiota bacterium
GTTGAACGGATTGATCGATCTGCACCGCGAACGTGAGGTTGCCGGGACGCTCCTGACGGTGGTTGCTCCGAACCCGACAGGGTACGGCAGGGTGATCCGGGGAGAGGACGGAAGCGTCTTCCGCGTTGTCGAGCACAAGGATGCGAACGCCGAAGAGCGGATGGTCGATGAGATCAACGCCGGTGTCTACGTCTTCCGTTCGGCCGATCTGCTTCAGTCGCTTCCACGGGTCAGCAATAACAATGCGCAGGGGGAATACTATCTCCCCGATCTCATTTCGATTCTCCTTGAAGACGGGTTGACGGTTGCGGCTTATCGCTCGGAGAACTTCAACGAAATTCAGGGAATCAATACGCCGGAGCAGCTTGCCGAAGCCGATCTGGTCTATCGGCATCGGGTGATCGGAGAGGAAGAGTAGGGAATCGGAATTTTCGATTCCCGATGTTCGATTGACGAATGAAAGCCATGCAATTCTGCTCTGGATCGGCGCGGGATACGCTTCGTGATTTCTTTGTGTCCGCCGCGGCGGATGCCTTTGTGTTTTTCTTCTGTTACCGCAAAGACATAATCCGCCACGGCAGAGAGCTACAAAGATCACCCGGGATCGTTAACTCGTCCCTCTCACATCACAAAAGAATGGAAGCATGAAAGTTTCGCATATCGGTATTGCCGTTCGCTCGCTTGAGGAGGCCGGGATCAACTACGCATCCCTTTTCGGTGATGAGGATCTTCATCGCGAGACCGTCGAGGAGCAGGGGGTGGATGTCCTCTCCTTCCCGGTCGGCGATGCGGTTATCGAACTGACGGCGGCCACAAGGGATGACTCGCCGATTGCGAAGTTCATCGAGAAGCGGGGAGAAGGGATCCATCATATCGCCTTCGAGGTGGAGGATTTGCAGGCCGAGCTGGATCGACTGAAAGCGGTCGGCATCAAACTGATCAACGAAACCCCGAAAGAGGGTGCCCACGATATGCTCATTGCCTTTATCCATCCCTCAAGCTACAACGGTGTTCTGGTCGAGCTTTGCCAGAAGAAACCGGCCTGATCTTTTCTCTCCGCCTTTTTTTCCTCCGGACAAAACGTCAATCTGAACTTGCCGGACAGTTGTCCTCTCGCCGTTCGATTGAACCGTGCGATTGGTGATTTCTTCGTGTTCTTCGCGGTAAAACAACCGGAAGGATCGGTCAAAACCTGCAGAATCGTGAATTGATTCCCTTCACAACGAACCCCGACGGCATAATTGTTGTTTGAAATGGCGTGTACAATGCTGTCAATCAACAGAGGAGTCGACGATGAAGATCTTCTACGTTTTTACTGCTTTTTGCCTGTTCGCTTCGCTATCTCTTATTGCGCAGGAACCGATAGAAACCCGCACAGTGGTCACCGGACTTGATGTCCCGTGGGAAATCCTCTGGGGACCGGATGACCGGATCTGGGCTACGGAGCGGGAGGGACGGGTGATCCGCGTTCACCCTGAAACCGGGGAAACCGTGGAAATCCTGCAGCTTGAAGATGTCTACAGTCAGGGGGAATCCGGATTGCTCGGCATGGCGATTGCCGAGGAGGGAAGGACGACGCGCGTCTTTCTCGTCTACACATATCCGACTCCAGGGCCGACCCTCGAGCGACTTGTCCGTTATGATTATAACGGGACGTCGCTCGGCAACCGGACGGTCATTCTGGAGAACATTCCCGCTTCCACAATCCATGACGGCAGCCGTCTGGCGATAGTCGGAGACAAGCTTTTCATGACGACCGGAGATGCGGCAAATGCGGAGAATGCGCAGGAGATGCGGAGTCTCTCGGGAAAAACACTTCGCTTCAACCTCGACGGTTCGGCCCCCGCGGACAATCCCTTTGCCGATGTCCCATCCCCCTACAATCTGATCTGGACGCTCGGTCACCGCAATGCGCAGGGACTTGTCTATGGCCCGAACGGTATCCTCTATTCATCCGAACACGGTCCGGACGCCGAGGACGAGCTCAACATTATCATGGAAGGGAGAAATTACGGCTGGCCTCTGGTGGAGGGGGAATGCGATCAGCAGGAGGAACTGGAGGCGTGTGAAGAACTGAACGTCGCCGAGCCGATCATCTCCTGGACGCCGACGCTGGCGGTCTGCGGACTCGACTATTACAACGCCGACGCCATTCCGGAATGGAAGAATTCGCTTCTGCTGGTGACGCTCAAGGAGCGTGACCTGCGGCAATTGCAGTTGAGCACGGACGGGCGTTCGGTGATCGAGGAAAATATCTACTTCAACGGAGACTGGGGAAGATTGCGCGATCTCTGTATTTCGCCCGACGGGAGAGTCTTCGTTGCGACAAGCAACCGTGACGGACGGGGTTCGCCGACAAGGGATGACGACCGGATCATCGAGATCAGCTCCCCGGAGCTGGGAATCGGTCCTCCCATGCTTCCGGCGGAGTCGGTCTGTGCCGGCTCCGAAACCACGGTCGGCTTCAGCATCGACGGCGATTTCCCCGTCGGTACCGAGTTTGCGGTCGAGCTCTCCGACAGCAACGGAACCTTTGCTCTCCCTTACGAGATCGGTTCGATGTTTCTCGCTCAGGATGAGGGGCCGGAACTTGACGTTGCGGTTACCTTCCCTTCATTTGGAGAGGTTCCGCTCGCAGTGCGGGGACATCGTATCAGAGTGGTTGCCGATGATCAGGGAAATGAAATGTTCGGCCCTTCAAGTCCGGTCCGTTTTTTTGCTCCTCCCGGGTTTGTCGTCTTTCCTGTGGCGGGGCGATTGTGTGGTGATGAAGACAGTGTGCAATTACGTGTGGAGCCATTGGCGGACAGCGCCTCGATCCGTTCGGCGGTGTGGTCGAATGGAGCGGTCGGTCTGACCACGTTTGTTCACGACAGTGGAACGTACGGCGTGACGGTGACCGATACCAACGGCTGCAGCTACAGTATATCGATCCCGGTTGAGAAGAACCCGCAACCGACCGTCTCCATTGCCGCCGACAAGCTGGAATTCTGTGAGGGAGACAGTGCCGTTCTTGTGGCCGAAAGTGAGGATGCCCTGGTTTTCCGGTGGTCGACGGAGCAGTTCGGTAACCGGATCGTTGTAAAGACCGGAGGAACGTACTGGCTTTACGGAGTCAACGGGTTTGAATGTCATTCCGAACGCGATTCGGTAACCCTCGGAGGAAATCATGCTCCGCGTTCTCGC
>CAMLOB010000569.1 GCA_946481475.1 uncultured Chlorobiota bacterium
GTTGATGACCGGGACGGGGAATCTCCCGTTCGGATTTGCCGGTCCTGATGATGTAAAACTTGGAGCCGAGACCCCACCCATTATCGCCTCGAGTGAGGTCCAGGCCCTGAACGATGCCTATGTGGCGGTCAGCCAGGCGGTAACCCCGCAGGTCGTCTATATTACCGTCACTACCGAAGTCCGTCCGACCTCCAGTCGCGGACGTGATTTCAATTTTGATGATCCGTTCGGTTTCTTTCAGTTCCCCGATCGTTCGGTTCCCCGTCAGGGGTCCGGATCGGGAGTGATCGTGACATCCGACGGATATATTCTGACAAACAACCACGTCGTGGAGGATGCCTCGAAAGACGGCATTCTGGTGGAATTGCACGACGGTTCGCAATACAACGCTATTCTGGTCGGAACCGATCCGACGACCGATCTGGCCGTTATCAAGGTCGAGGCCGACGGGCTGCCGACTGCAGCGATCGGGATAAGCGAGAGGGCACGTGTCGGACAGATCGTCTTTGCCGTCGGCAATCCCCTGGGGTTGACCTCGACGGTGACGCAGGGAATTATCTCGGCTATCGGACGGGGACAGCTCAATCTGAACCGGGATGAGCAGGGATACGGCATCGAGGACTTTATTCAGACCGATGCGGCGATCAATCCGGGAAATTCCGGCGGCGGCCTCTTCAACCTGAACGGGGAGCTTATCGGCATCAACTCGGCCATCGCCACCAGCACCGGTTATAGTCAGGGATACGGTTTTGCTATCCCGATCGATCTGGCGGTTGCCGTTGCAAAGGACCTGATTGAGGACGGCGAGGTCAACCGTGGATATATCGGCGTCATGATCAAGGCGGTCGATCAGAAACTGGCAAAGTTCCACGATCTGGCTCCGGGCCAGGGTGTACTGATTGCCGGTATCCAGTCGAAGAGTGCTGCCGAAGTTGCCGGGCTGAAGAGTGGTGATATTATCCTTGAGGTCGACGGACATACGGTTGCCTCGGCCAACCAATTGCAAAGTCTCATTGCCCGCAAGCGGGTCGGGGACAAGGTCGGGTTGAAGGTCTTCCGCTACGGCGAAACGCTCGATATGACCCTGGTGCTGAAGGCGCGCCCCGACAGCGAGGATCTGGTTGTGCAGAATGACGGTCGCGGTTCTTCCGCCCCCCGAAATGAAAATGGAATGAATCTCTCGGAGTTGGGCATGGAAGTCGGAGAACTGGACGCCCGCGAGAAGAGAGCGCTGGATGTGGAGCACGGCGTTATCGTGCAGGGAGTAGAGGCATACGGCGAAGCGTTCAACGGGGGGCTGCGTGAAGGGGATGTTGTACTGAGCGTCAACCGCAAGGCTGTCGACTCGCCGGAAGAGATCGAGGAGATTATCGACGGTACCGCAGAGGGTGAAGTCGTTCTCCTGGAAATCCAGCGGAGCAACGGTATGAAGAGTCTCGTCGCACTTGAAGTGCAGAAGTAAGCCGTGGGGCTGATCTCCGAAGTCTGAACGAACAATCAAACGTCACCGGATCGACTGCATCCGGTGACGTTTCCGCTTGCAGGCGGGAAGAAAGAAGAATACACGGTTATAGAGTCATGCAGCCATCAAAACGACATGCTCTGGTGATAGGGGGAAGCGGAATGCTCCGGAAGGGGACGCTTCACTTGAGTCAGTTGTATGATCACCTCAGTCTTGTAGCCCGCAGTGCCGGACGACTGGAACGGATCGTTGAAGAAGGGAGAGAACGAGGCGGTTCGATTTATCCGGTCTCTCTGGATTATCGACGAAGCGAACTCCTTGGAGAAGAAGTTGATCGGGTGATCGACCTGTACGGCCCGGTGGATCTCCTCCTTTCCTGGATACATGCGTCGGCTCCTGAGGCGTTTGGGGTTGTTGCCTCCGTCATTGAACGACGGACGAACAGAAAGGAGGGGGGCAAGACCCTCTGGTATGAAGTTCTGGGGAGTGCCGTCGCCGATCCGGCAGCAGGCGAGCCGGAGCGTGAGCGTCTCCTTGCCGGATATTCCGGCATCGATTACCGGTCGATTGTGCTTGGATTCGAGATCGAGGGAGAGCGTTCCCGCTGGCTGACGCATGATGAGATCAGTGCCGGAGTCATCGATGCCGTTCATCGGGGGCGTCGCCGATCGATCGTCGGCCGGATTGAGCCGTGGGAACGGCGTCCCTGAGCTTCCGGTTTGTCGGATAGGCAAGATCAACAATCGGCAATCTCTTCCTCTTCACTTTCCTGTTCCTGCGATTTCCTGTAGCTTGTCGACGGTTCGGATGTCGTTCATTCCGGACTGCCCGAACTTCCGGATATCCGGATATACTGTGTGAACAAGATCGAAAACGCCCTTGCTGGAAACTGCTCTCTACATCGTCTGCGGCATCTACCTTGTCGAATACGTCGTCTTTGCCTTCGGTATCCGGCGGTCTCTCCGCCGTCCGGCAGCCGCGCCGGATGTCTTCCCTTTCATTTCCATTGTGGTTGCGGCGCGAAACGAGGAGGAGAATATCGAGGCCTGCCTGCAGGCTCTCGTCTCGCAGGATTATCCTTCAGACCGGTATGAGGTGATCGCCGTCAACGATGAATCGGACGATGCCACGCTTTTTTTGATGAACCGTATCGCCGAGCGATGTGAAGGAAGGGTCAGAGTGGTATCGACGACAGCCGAGACCGGAGGAATCATCGGCAAGGCAAGAGCCATCGCCCAGGGAGTTGATGTGGCCGTTGGAGAAATTGTTCTGCTGACCGATGCCGATTGCGTTCCCCCGCCGACCTGGGCCTCGTCCACCGTCGGCCGGTTCTCCGACTCCGTCGATGTCGTCGCCGGATTTACGCTTGTCAGATCCGGGTCGCTGTTCCACCGACTGCAATTGCTTGACTGGCTCCACTTGCAGGGAATCGCGGCCGCTTCGATGGCCTTCAATTCGCCGGTCGGTGTTGTGGGGAACAACCTGGCCTTTCGCAGGGAGGCGTACGAGGCAATCGGGGGATATCGTGGAGTACGGTTCAGCGTGACGGAAGATTTTGCTCTTTTCCTTGCCTTGCATCGACATGGATACGGCACGTCTTACGCCTGTGATTTCCGGTCGCACGTTGTGACCGAGCCGTGCGCCGATCTGCATACCGTACTCAGACAGAAACATCGGTGGGGAAGGGGAGGGATGGAGTCGACACCGCACGGTTACTCGATTCT
>CAMLOB010000570.1 GCA_946481475.1 uncultured Chlorobiota bacterium
CGCGTGAGGTTGAGGGGCAGAAGGAGATCGCCCAGGTCGGCGCCATCTCCGCAAACAACGACAACGAGATCGGCCGGTTGATCGCCGAGGCGATGGAGAAAGTGGGGAAGGACGGCGTGATCACCGTCGAAGAGGCGAAGGGGACCGAGACGACGATGGAAGTGGTCGAGGGTATGCAGTTCGATCGCGGCTATCTCTCTCCTTACTTCGTCACGAATCCCGACTCGATGGAGACGGAGCTTGATAACCCGTATATCCTGATTCACGACAAGAAGATCGGTGCGATGAAGGATCTGCTGCCGATTCTGGAAAAGGTTGCCCAGGCCGGGCGTCCGATCCTGATTATTGCCGAGGATGTCGAGGGTGAGGCTCTGGCGACGCTGGTCGTCAACAAGCTGCGGGGTACGCTGAAGGTTGCCGCAGTCAAGGCTCCGGGCTTCGGCGATCGTCGCAAGGCGATGCTCGAGGACATTGCCGTTCTGACCGGCGGTACCGTAATCAGCGAGGAGAAGGGCTACAAGCTGGAGTCGGCCTCGATCGATTACCTCGGTACGGCCAAGCGCGTGGTGATCGACAAGGACAACACAACGATGGTTGAGGGAGCCGGAGCCGGTGACGAGATCAAGCGTCGTATCGGCGAGATCAAGACGCAGATCGACAAGACGACGAGCGATTATGATCGCGAGAAGCTGCAGGAGCGGCTGGCGAAGCTCTCCGGTGGTGTTGCCGTTCTGAAGATCGGTGCGGCGACCGAGGTGGAGATGAAAGAGAAGAAAGCTCGTGTCGAGGATGCCCTGCACGCAACCCGCGCCGCCGTTGAGGAAGGAATCGTACCGGGTGGCGGCGTTGCCTTTATCCGCGTGCAGAATCGCCTTGACGGGCTCAAGGGGGAGAACGAGGATCAGACGATCGGTGTGAACATCGTGGCCCGCGCCATCGAGGAGCCGATTCGCCAGATTGTGGAGAATGCCGGTCTGGAAGGTTCGGTTGTCGTTGCAAAGGTCAAGGAAGGGAAGGATGACTTCGGCTTCAACGCCTATAATGATGAGTACACGAACATGTTCGAGGCGGGCGTGATCGATCCGACGAAAGTCTCCCGCGTTGCTCTGGAGAATGCCGCTTCGGTTGCCAGCCTGCTGATCACAACCGAGACGACGATCACTGAGATCAAGGAAGACGAGCCGGCCATGCCCCACGCCCACGGCGGCGGCATGGGAGACATGTATTAACAGCGACACCCCCGGTGCAATACCCGGGGTGTCTCGTCATCACCTTTCTTTCTGAAGGGTGTAACATTACAGCCTGTTCTGCGGTCTGTCAGTCGTTCCGCAGAACAGGCTTTTTTATGGTAAAAAAGGAAAAGAAGAGGGTGGTCACGGTTTCGGAACGTATTTTGCAGGTTTGCGTCAACAGAAATCATTCATGTTCATATAGAAAGGGATTCCAACTATGAAACGATTTGGGCACGTGTTGCTTCCGGCGATCATTCCTTTGCTTCTTCTGATGTTCGGCTTCGGACGGGCCGAAGCGCAGTGCGGGTATGAATTCGGGGAGATCCCCTGGCTGGTTCCTCCTGCCTTTGCAGGAATTGACGGAAATGAGGAGACATTCGATCCGGCACAATTATATCTGGGACGACCGGATGGAAGTATCCAGTCCTATACCCTCGATGCCATCAATGGTCTTCAACAGTCTACGCTCTACACACCCGGCAACCAACTCCCGGCGTCGATCTCCGCCATCAGGGATATTTCCGTCCCCGCTCCCGACTTTATTGTCGCACTGGTGTTGTATGAGGAAGAAGGAAGCCCCCACTACGGAGTGCTCCGGAGTGAGGACGGCGGATCCAACTGGGAGCTGGTCAAGCCTCAGGCCCTGACCGATATTACGATGATTGAGGATGACGCGACACGATTTCAGGGGAATTACTGGCGCGCTCCGATGCTTGAATTGAAATGGCTCCCTGACGGTCTTCACGGTTGGGTGTGGGGACGCTCGGCTGTGCTGAAGACTACTGACGGGGGAAAGACCTGGACCAGCATCTTTACCGCAACCAACAATACGTCGATACTTGTGGATCAATCGGAATTCGAGGCGATCTGGGGGACGGCATTCAAGGATGCCAATCGTGGTGTCGTGCTTGTCGGCAGCAAGTTCATCTGGAAAATCTGGTACACGACCGACGGCGGGGAAAACTGGAATCTGGGCGGTTCGCCGACGAGCATTCAGGCCGTTGATGTGGAGTGGACCGGAAGCGTCTATCGTATCCTTCGTACCGACCCGTTCAATTTCAACGGCAACAATATGCAGGTCGTCGAGGATGCCTCCGGAGTCGGTAACGATTTCAAGGCCCTCGCCACCCGTACCGGAATTCCCAACCTTGGAGGATTGATGACCGAGCTTCTCTGGCCGGCTCACAACATTGGTTTTATGGTGTTCCGTCAGGGAGAATTCTGGAAGACCGACGACAAGGGGAAGACCTGGACGAAAGTGGAAGATCCGGATCCGAACTATCCCGAAGTCCCGTTCGGCGACGGAGTTGATATTCGTCCCCGTGCCGGCTACGGACAGAAGTCGATTTTCATCAGAGATGAAGAAGGACGGGGATTCATCCTTCAGGTACTGACCGACACATGCACCGGTGCTCTGCGTGATCCGGTCATCTATCAGTATCAGGTCGATCAGTTCTCTTCGGTTTCACAGAAAGACGGAAAGGGGACGGGGCTTGAACTTGTCGCCGCACCGAACCCGGCTACCGAAGAACTGGAACTGCGGTTCCGGCTGCACACGCCGGCACAGGTTCGGGCCGATCTTGTGAATGCCCAGGGGGTCGTGATAAAAACCGTCGACTTCGGTTCTGTGGCTGCCGGAGAGCAGACCAGAATGCTGGTGCTGGATGGGGTGGCAAGCGGAGCCTATCATCTGGTCTTGCACGCAGGAGATGTCAAGGGAGTCGAATCCCTGATTATTACGAAGTAAACCCTTCGGTTCACATCTCCGGAACTGTTCGCTCAGGTGTGAAGTGCGGAAAAACACGAAAGCGGGAGCCTATCATCGTGTATGCTCCCGCTTTTCGCTTTTCCTGTCGTTTCTTTGTGACCGAACGATATTTCTGTTCGGCTTGTTCTGCCTCTGCATTCGCCATCGGTCAGGCTACTCTGCGACCTGAAATCATATTAAAGATCA
>CAMLOB010000571.1 GCA_946481475.1 uncultured Chlorobiota bacterium
ATGGAATCAGTACACCCGTGATGTGGGAAGAAGATACAGAATGCAAAGAACGCCAGGCAAGAGGGGGACGGATTTTCCCCCTGCCGATGGAAGGTGGAAAGCGGATGCAACAACCCTGAAATGATGAAAGAAGCGCGAACGGCTGATTCAATGTGTAATGCAGAAGCTTGCATCGTTGCCTTCCCCCTCCCCGATCAAGAGTATCTCGCAGCTACAGTCCCCCCGCCCAACATCCCGGCCTTCCTCACCATGCAGGATGGAATCGGCGTTTACCGGGTAGTTCGCCAATCACACATTTGCATTTATCAGCCATCGGCAACCATCAGGCGCAAGGTTTTGCGCCCCTACAGAACATCAATTCGCCATACGAAAATCGACATTCGACATTCCCCTTTCCCCTCCTCACACCACCAGAAACACCGCCCCGAACCCCACCCACCACGCAAGAATCAACCATCGCGCAAAAACCGGTTTCCGGTTCCGTAACATCCTCCACAGAAGAACGGCGGACAGCGTGACGCCGGCAATCCCAAGGAAGATCATCGCCGTCTCAAGCGGATCCATCAGTTGATGAAAGAGGGAATCGTACCAGTATCGCACTCCCATATTTACCGGCGACCCGTAGATGAGCATCAGGTGAAGAATATAGATGCCAAGTGAAGCCTTGCCGGTCTTCTCCAACAGAGAGACTCTTTTCCTTTCCTCTCCCCCCCTCATCATTCCGAGAACCGGCCCGCTCAGAAGCAGAACTCCGCCGGTGCGGAAGAGGAAGAGAGCGGGTGTATTCTCCCAGAAGTTATCGTAGGGAGAAATCAATGACAGGACCAGATCAAGTCCTTCGCTCAGAAGAAGCAGGAGAAATCCGGCCGACGCGACCTTCGCCCCGCCGAATCGGCGGGATGCGGAGCTGACGAGAAGTTGCGAGACGGCAACTCCCACAAGGAAGTAGGCGGCAAACGGAAAGACCGGAAACGTCCCGGCCGGTCCGACCCAGAAGCGAAGCGGGAGGGGAATGGCGGACTGATCGATCAACAGGGGAACAAAAGGGGTGAAGAGCAGCATTGCGGCAGCGATTCCCCCGGCACTCCATTGCAATGTTCTGAGAGAGCGGAAGGCCGTGTGGAGTGCAAGCATGAGGAGCATCATCCCTCCGATCAACTGCAGGATATTGCAGTCGAAAAAGCGGGCGGCCTGTTCGGGCGTCCCCTGAAGTGCGATGCGGAGGGAGTGCGATGGTATCTGCAACCAGTAACCGAGAGCAAGAATCTGCAAGGCCCGCAGAGCAAGATCACGCGTTGTCCGTTCCGATGCGACCCGGCGCTCCAGGGCAATCCTGAAGGTAACGCCGCTGAAGAAAAGGAAGGCGGGAGCGACAAAGCCGAAGAGAATGTTGACGTGATCCCAGAGTTCGCCCGAACGGAACGAATCCGAGAGGAAGGCGTCGGTTGCGTGGACGGCGATCATCAGAAGGACGGCGAGCCCCCTCATCCCGTCGATAAAGCGGATCCGTTTACCCGGCCCGGCGATCGCTACGGGACGTTCGGCACTTCTTTCCTCAGTCATTGATGACGTCATAACCGAATTCCGGAATCCGGCGTTTCACCGGGGAGCACATATCCGTGCCGATCCGTCCTCATCCGTTCAATCCGTGTACGATCCCCCGTCACATCTTTCCTACCGCTGCAATTCCCGCAACGCCGCCTTGATCAACGTCTCGACACTCTTCTCCACATCCGATCCGTTCTTCAGAGCCGAACGAATAGCCCGCTCGGCAGCCGGACGACCGTAGCCGAGTTCGACCAGAGCTGCCAGCGTATCCCCCCGGACGACCGCCTTGCCGAGACCGTCGGCGGGAAGAGGAAGATTCCCCCCCGAAACCGTATCGATCTTGTCCCGCAGTTCAAGCACGATCCGCTCGGCCGATTTCTTTCCGATGCCGGGAAGAGTCGTCAGTGCCGCGCTGTTCCCGGCGGCAATCTGATCGCGAAGCTGCTCGGCCCCCATGCCGCTCAGCATTCCGATTGCCGTCTTCGGTCCCACGCCGGTAACACCGGTCAACAACAGGAACATATCGCGCTCGGCAGCTTCCGAGAAGCCGAAGAGGGTCATGGCGTCTTCGCGAACGGCAAGATAGGTGAAGAGCGAGGCTTCCCCTTCCACGTCGGGGAGCTGTTCGTAGGTCGTCAGCGAGATCAGTGCGCCGTAGCCGACTCCGCCGCAGAGGAGGATAACCTTTGTCGGCGACTTGTCGATCAGTTTTCCTGAGAGGTATTCAATCATGTCTATCGAAAAAACTCTGTGAAAGACAAACGGAATCGTATCGGGTCAGGACTGTTCCGTCGCTGTGGCGGAAGGTCTGCGAAGTTCCTGGCGCACCGCCCCCTCGGTCGGTTCGAACGGCAGCCAGATCGTGATGGCGGTCCCTTCCCCCTCGCGACTCTCGGCATTGATCGTTCCGCCATGGGCTTCGATGATCGCCCTGGTCAGGGCCAGTCCCAGCCCATAGCCGCCGGTTGTGCGGGTGCGGGACTCATCGGTCCGGTAGAACGGCTCGAAGATCTTCTCGATCGCCTCTTCCGGAATGCCGATGCCGTGATCCCGCACCAGAATCCGGACGCCGTCATCATCGGGAAAAACGTTGACGTTAACCGGCGGATCTTCGACCTCCGAATACTTCAGCGCGTTGCTGATCACGTTTCTCAGCGCAACGATCAGACGCTGACTGTCGGCGGTAATCTCCAGGGAATCGGTCAATGTGTCGAAGGCGATCCGCTCCCGCTCGTCACCGAACGATTCGATAACGCGCCCGGCAAGCTCCACCAGATCGAACCGTTCAACCACCAGTGCTGCCCCCAGCACGGCAAGGCGTTCGTTCTCCAGCAACTCGGTAATCATCGTGTTCAGCTCATTCGCATTCCGCTGAAGCGTGTCCCGTGCCTTGCTCTCCGGCAGCATGGCGATGGCGATGTTCATGCGTGTCAGGGGAGACCGGAGTTCGTGGCTGACGTCGAAGAGGAGACGGCGCTTCGATGCGATGATCTCACCGATCTGTTCGGACATTGCGTTGAAGGCCGAGACGAGCGTCCCGAGTTCATCGGTCGAGCGGACCGGGACGCGATGTTTGAAGTTTCCGGAGCCGACCTCCTTGACTCCCTCCATCAATTCGCTGACCGGACGAAGGAG
>CAMLOB010000572.1 GCA_946481475.1 uncultured Chlorobiota bacterium
ATAACACAAGTATCTCCATTGCAGCATCGACTCCGCTGAATGGCAGTGACAATGTGGTGCTGAACAGTGGTGAGGCCTATCTGGTCCAGACCAGAAGGCCGTTGAATAATCAGGATATAGCTCCGCGTGATCTGACCGGTTCTCTTGTGACCGCGGACAAGCCGGTTGCCGTTGTCGGCGGCAATACCAGAATGTTCGGGGGGATGACGGCCTATCGTCTGGAAGCTCCCACGACCAACAGCGCCCGGAACCTCCTCGCCGAATGGCTCCTTCCGGTTGCGGCACTCGGCAGAACATTCGTCTACACGCCGATGATGACGGAGTTCCCTGACGCCGAGGAGTTGATCCGGATCGTGGGAGTCGAGCCGGGCGTTACCGAGGTCCGGACATCGTTTGGCGGACCTCCGCTGACCGTTAATCAAGGGGAGTTTATCGAGATGCGTTCCCCCGAGTGGCGACCGGGGAGCGAGCCGACCCCGTTCGTGATCTTCTCCGACAAGGATATCCTTGTCTACGCAATATCCGGCTCCTGGGCCGAACGCCTTTCCGATCCGAACGGTCTGGAGTACGGAGGCATCTATGCCTGGAGTCCGGCGATGACGCTTCTCCCTTCCACGGAGAACTGGCTCACCGTCGGTCGCTTCCGTTCGTTTCCGGTCCCTGCGTCGGTCGATCAGTATGTGATAGTGGCCGCAGAGAAAGATGCGGTCGTTGCACTTGACGGCGAGGAACTTCAACTTGATGCGGTCGGTGCAACGGGGTTCAAGTGGGGACGATTCAAAGTGGAGGGGGGAGATCATACGCTCTTCGCGACCGGGGGGACGTTCAGCGGCATCCTCTACGGCATTCGTTCCGGTTACGAGGCCTACAGAGTGCCGGGCATCGACCCGAAGGAGGATCAGCTTCCCAAGGTTGCCCACTTCGCCCTGTACGAAGAAGACCTTTCAATCGCCTGGGCGACTCCCGTGGCCGGAGGAGCGATTCAGGGAGAACCGAAGCCCGATTCGCTGGAGATCGACAGACGCGATTACTGCGATTCGACGGTGGTGACGGTCGACCGGATTGCGGAGAACATCTGGCTTCTCGGTCCGATGACGGTTGAGCTTGAACCGGGGAGCATCAACACGAGGATGACGGTCGATACGAATGCCGGTCTCGGACCGGTACTCGGCTATCGGGTGACGCTTCTGCCGGTCGATCCCCTGGCCGACGCCTCGGCCCTCCTTGTCGTAAAGGCGGCCGGTGTGGAGCGGAAGATCCCGTTCGACTATCCCGGCACGATGGTGACGCTTCCGCTGCGGATCGACTTCGGCGTCGGACTGACGACGGGAACGGAATACCGGCAGACGATCGAGTTGAAGAACCGCAGGTCGTTCACCGCATCGGTGATCGATGCGAAGATGGAGAAGGGGACCGAAGGGATCACGATCGACGACAACGGTCTGCTCCCCCGCACGCTCCTCAGTGGTCAGGCGGTTTCTATCGATGTCGTCTTCCGCGGACCGACACCGGGGAAGACCTGGCGGGATACGCTTCTTGTCTTTACCGACTGCGGCACCTATCGCGTACCGGTTGAGGGGAGAACATCCGGGACGCCCCCGCCGGAGCCCCGGCCGACGATCACCGGCTACGACTGGAGAACGCGCGCCGTCGGTTCGCGGAACGATACGCTCTCGTTTGCCGGAAATGCCGGCACCGGAGGGTATGCGATCCGGGAAGTGCGGATCGTTTCCACCGGATCGACTCCCTTCTCCCTTGTCCCTCCGTTGCACAACCGGGATTCGGTCAGACCGGGAGACACGTTCCCCCTCGGGATCCGGTTTGCGCCGACGTTTCCCGGAGTCTACCTGGATACGATTCTGCTCGTGACGGATGCCGGAGATACCGCCCGGGCCGAACTGATCGGTCGGGCAATCGACACTTCCGCCGGACTTCCCCGACTTGAGGGGGTCGATATCGAGCTTTCTTCTTTCTGTGTCGGCGATCGGCTGGACACGTTCCTTGTGGTGGGAAATCCGGGGACCGCCACTGCGACGATCACCGACGTGCAGGTGATTCGCGCAACCAACGGAACGCTGAACTTTGTCGCGCTGAATCTTCCCCGGACAATTCCGCCGGGGGGAACACTTCAGCTTCCGTTGCAGTTCCGGGCGAATGGAGCCGGGGCGTTCGAGGTGTTGATCGGCGTCGATACCGGATCGGGAGGAGAGGGGATCGTCCTCCGGGTCTCCGGTGTCGCCGTTGAGTGCGAGCCTCCGGCGCTGGTAGTGAACGATCACGATTTCGGGACGATCTGGATCACGACGGAGAAGGAGGGGAGCGTGACGATCAGGAATATCGGCAGGGGAGATGTGGGGGTGCTGGAGGCGATGCTCCTCAACGATGCCGAGAGATCCTTTGCCTACCTTGATCCCTCCCCTCCCTTTATCGTGCCGGAAGGGGATTCGGTCATCGTCCGTGCAAGTTTTTCGCCGCCGACGGTGGGAAGAAAGGACGGCGCGATTCTCTTCAATACGGAGATCGGCGAGCTCCGGGCGGGGCTGACCGGTGTCGGAAAGAAGCTGGTGATCCCGGCCTTTATCCGTCGCGACTACAAAGGGATGCCGGGAGAGGAGGTGGTGATCGATGTGGAGATCGAAGCTCCGGCCGATTCGGTCTACCCGGAACGGATCTCCTACACCGTCCGTTTTGCAGAGGAACTTCTCGATCCGCTCGGCACGGTCTCCACTGTCGGTGTCGATCTGCCGCAACTCGGCACCGGAGTTCTGTCCGGCGTCGTTCACCGTCCCTCCGACTCGCTTCTCGGTGAGGGGACGATCGTCTCGCTTCGCTTCCTGACGCGCCTTTCGCTTCTGGAGTCGACCGAGCTCCCCTTTGAACTGGAGGCGGATCGTCTCTGGATCGAATTCGATGAACGTCCCGGTCTGCTGGTCAAACTCCCGATCTGCGGATTGGAACAGCGTCTGTTCGACTTCACACGGTTCGGACTGAGCATCGGATTTCCGGAACCGAATCCGGCTTCGGACGAGGTTCTGTTCCCCTTCGAAATTCCGTTCGACGGGATGACCCGCGTAGTGGTCTTCGATTTGCTCGGCTACGAACGTCTTGTGGCAATCGACCGGTTCCTTGTCGCCGGCTCCTACGACCTGTCGATTCCGGTCTCGCTT
>CAMLOB010000573.1 GCA_946481475.1 uncultured Chlorobiota bacterium
ACCCTGACTCCCGGTTCTCACTAGGTGTCATTCCTTCAGGGAAGCGAACACCTGCCGGATTGCATGTCAGGTTTCTATTCCATGGTACAGAGTAGATGGATGCTTCCTAGTATTGACCTTGGGCATCGGTCCTATCGGGATTGTTTTGCCTGTCCGGCTTTCCGATACTCCAGCTTCCGTCCGAGACATCTGAACCAGAGACATCGAAGCGCCAGATGGTCACGGCTTTGTTCCAGTGCGCCACGGCAAAGAGTGTACCATCGACGTTGAACTCGACAGCGACATTCCTTCCGAAGTCCGAAACCAGCTCGCCCACAACATTGTGCGACTGCAGATGAATGATCTTGAGGGTGCTGTCGTAGCCGACGGTAAGCATCCACTGCCCATCAGGACTGACATCCAGATGAGAGACATATTCCCCTCCATGGTACCGGCCGGAATCCAGAAGCCGACCGGATGGAACATCCCAGAACTTTACCCAGCCATCAAAGCCTCCAGTGATCAACCAATCCTTTTCCGGTAGATAGGCCACGGTGTTAACCGGTTTTTCCCATTGTACCGTGTCCCATTCCTCATCGGTTCCGTACTTGTATATGTACGAAACCATAGCACTGTCGTAGTGAACAAATCGCCGAAGCACTTCCCCGGTCTCCGCATCCGAAACCGCAGCAAGTCCGTCTGCACTGCCGGAGATCAACAATCCATCCTCAGCACTGTAGACCAGATCTCTTACGGCTTCCGAATGCAGTACATACTCGTTGAGAATATCACCGGACTGGAGATCGATCAAGGAAACGGTACCATTATCGTTACTGACCACAAAGCGATCACCGTCGGACAGATAGGTGGCCGCCCAGACAAAGTTATTCTGTCGAAGGATCGGTTTGGAGACACCGGTGAGAATATCGAGCGTGCGAACCGTGCTGTCGAGTGATGTTGTTGTCAGAAGCCGTCCGTCCGGACTGAAAACGGTCTGCAGCACTGATCCGTTACCGGGACCGATCGTGCGAAGTAGTTGACCCGTTTTCACATCCCATAGTCTGGCCTTCCGATCCCATCCTGCAGTCGCCAGCATTTGTCCATCAGGACTGAAAGCAACGTAAGTAACCGCACCGGAATCTGCCCACAACGTATGCAGGAGTCTGGGCCGGACACTCCTTCCCTCCGTCTGCCGGACGTTTATCAGGCAGTCATGACTGGAAATCGCAGGGGCGAGCCATGTATACAGAGTATCCCTGATCCCTTCTGCTATTACCTGCCAGCTTTTCCCCTGATCGGAACTGAAGCGAAGGACCACCGGCGTTCGGGAAGGAAGACCGGACCACTGTATAACGATGGAATCACCGGGCAAAAAATGCTCACCTCCATTTGGCCGGAGTACGCATAACTGCCCCCAAAGTACTGCTGGAAACAACACGCCGAGAACGACGAGACTTCGAACAAAGCGATGGAGCATAGCGATCTCTCCTGTTCAATATTTTCAGCATTCTCCTCCCGTCTCTTCTACTCAAGCACCTCCGCCACCTCCCTCAACACCTCATCAAGTTTCGACACATCCTTCCCGCCTGCCGTGGCCATGTGGGGTTTTCCGCCGCCGCCGCCGCCAAGCCGCTTGGCGGCCGCACCGACGATCTTTCCGGCCGGATAGTCGCCGGTCAGGTTATCGGTGACCACACAGACCAGCATCGCCTTCCCTTCAATTTCAGTGCCGAGCAGACCGATGCCTCCCCCCATACCGGCAAGCCGTTCGCGCAGTTTGTCCCCGAGGCCCTTCAGACTCTCCATGTCGGCAACATCGACACGCCCCGAGACGATGTGCATTCCATTGTTCTGAACACTCTGCGCGAGTATCCCCTCAAGTTCTCCGGCCGCCTCTTCCTGCCGCATCTTTGCCAGCTCCTTCTCCAGTCCCTTCTTCTCCTCAAGCAACTCCTCCACACGTTCATAGAGATCCCGGTCACCGACGTTCAGCAGACGGGAGAGGCGTTCGATCTCGGCATAGCGCCGGATCAGCAGGTCGTCGGCCGTCGTGCCGGTAACGGCGTTGACCCGGCGAACGCCCGACTGGATACTCTCTTCAGAGGTCAGCTTCAGCAGACCGATCTCCGCACTGTTGACCACATGCGTGCCGCCGCAGAACTCGCGGGAGAAATCCGGATCTATCGTGACGACACGAACAACCGAACCATACTTGTCCCCGAAAAACATCTTGACGTTCGGCAACGTGCGGGCCTCATCGAAGGCCATCTCCTCGGTCTCCACACGGATCGCCTCGCGAATCTTGTCGTTGACCATCTGCTCGATATCCCGCAGTTCCTCTTCACTCACCTTGCTGAAGTGGTTGAAATCAAAGCGAAGATGATCCGGCGCGACGAGCGAGCCGGCCTGCTGCACATGCTCGCCGAGCACGCGCCGCAGGGCTTCGTGCAGAATGTGCGTTGCCGAATGGTTTCGCTCGATTGCAGCACGCCGGAGATGGTCGATCTCGGCCCGGACGTGTGCCCCTCCGGCCAGTTCCGCAGAGTCCTCTTCAACTACGTGAAGGAAGACATCGCCGACTTTCCTGACGTCGCTGACGTGATACCGCTCCCCCCCGATAACGATCTCGCCGGTATCGGCCACCTGTCCACCCATCTCGGCATAGACGGGCGTTCTGTCGAGCACGATTCCCCCGGGAACAACCTCGACCACCGAGGCATCCCCCACCTCTTCCGTGTAGCCGATAAACTCCGTCTTCCCCTCAAGCTGTATCCCGGCAACTTCCTGCGATACCGACTTGCGGGCATCGCGGGCACGACGGCGCTGCTCATCCATCAGCTTTTCAAACTCTCCGACATCGACACTCATCCCCCGCTCTCGCGCCATCAGTTCCGTCAGATCGAGCGGGAAGCCGAATGTATCGTAAAGCATGAAAGCATCGGCTCCGGAAAGCACATCGCCGACAGCTCGCTCGTTGAACTCCCGCACCCCGTTCTCCAGCGTCTCCAGAAAACTCTCCTCCTCCGCCCGGATGATCCTCTCGATATACTCCTGCTGCTTCGCAAGCTCCGGGAACATCTCTCCCATTGAGTCGACAAGCGTCGGGATCAGCTTGTAGAGCAGAGGCTCCTTCACGTCCAGATCGAGGAAGGCGTACTTGACCGCACGCCGGAGGATGCGCCGCAGGA
>CAMLOB010000574.1 GCA_946481475.1 uncultured Chlorobiota bacterium
TTCGAGACGCTTCGTGCCACCCATTGGTCCTTCGGTGAAATGCGGGATGCCTTCGGGTGGGACATCAATACCTACATCTACTTTGGCGGCTATCCCGGTGCAGCCCCACTTGTCGATGACGAGGAGCGGTGGCGGCGTTACATTCTGGACTCCCTGGTGGAAACGACTATCTCCCGGGATGTCCTTCTGACGACACGGGTCGACAAACCTGCGCTTCTGCGTCGTCTCTTCGAGCTTGCCTGCCGTTATTCCGGTCAGGTTCTCTCCTATCAGAAAATGGTCGGTCAGCTTCAGGATGCGGGGAATACAACGACGTTGGCCGGATATCTCGAACTTCTGGCCGGTGTCGGTATGGTGACCGGACTTCAGAAGTTTGCCGGAGAACAGGTTCGGCGACGGGCCTCAAGTCCCAAACTCCAGGTCTATAATACCGGACTGATGAGTGCTCTTTCACCCTACAGCTTTCAGCAAACGAGGGGGGATGGAGTGCGGTGGGGACGACTGACGGAATCGGCGGTCGGTGCCCATCTGCTGAACCGGATTGCAGAGGAGGGAGGAGAACTCTACTACTGGCGGAGTCGCAATCTGGAAGTCGATTTCGTTCTTGAACGAGGGGAGAGGGTAATCGCCCTTGAGGTGAAGAGCGGGGCAACCGGAGAGAAGCTGCCGGGCATCGATGCCTTCATGCGCGAGTTCGGGTCGGTCCGTTCCATCCTTGTCGGGACCGGCGGTGTTGAAATCGAACGTTTCCTTGAGTTGCCGATAGCTGTCCTGTCGGGAACTTGAGCGCTATCGGGTATGCCGAAAGATCGGTGCTGTATTTATCTCCCCGGCATCAGCCGCACGCCGAATGTCCCGTACTCGTAATACCAGTCCGGACTCCCGATGGGAAGACCGATCCCGCCGATCCATTCCACGGCGATAACGTCGAACAGAGAGAGGGAGATGCAGACTCCCGGCTCCACCACCAGGCCGGATCGATCCAGAGCGGAATCCGTGGTGATGTGTCCTGTAAGCAGGGGAGCGTTAACTCGGGCGAATACCCCGGCTTCAATCGTACAGGGGAGTGGCGAAAGATCGTATGCCAATCCTCCGCTTGTCTCTCCCCACGGTCGCAGATACGTCCCTTGCAGGTGCTGGGGGAGGGAAGAGGGGAATGGGAAAATCAGGAGAATCGTGCCGTACTTTGTGCGGGCGTAGTCGACGTCGATCTCTCCGACGGCAAATCCGGCCGATAGTCCGAAGCGCCACATCCCCTGCCGGGTTATCGTCCCGATTCCGACGCTCCACTCGGTCTGATTCCGCAGATCCGAGGAATCGGTCCGGCTCCGGAGATGGTCGTAGAGTTCGAAGGAAGCGTACACCATGTTTTCCTTCTCCTCTTCATCAGTCCCTACCGTATCCGGCGAATCACCGGGCAGCGCAATATCGACCCGGAGGGCCGTACCGGATTCACCGTGATAGAAGGCAACCTCCGCTTCTCCGGGTCTCTCGAACAGAGGGATGCCGGCGGGGGGCGGGACGTAGAAGCTGGTACAGGAGGCACAGCTCCAGAGAAGGAGCAGCGGAAATAAACGATGTGGAGAAAAGCAGTTCATCACAGGCTATACCCCCGTCAGTCGGGTGTCCGAGGCATTGACACCCGATCTGACGGGATATAACCATGCAGGGGTGAGATCGGGGATGAAGGGTTATGTCTGGTTCGATCTCCGCTGCCGGAGATTGAACCCAAGAATTCCTGCCGTCGGAAGCCCCAGACCGAGCGCCAGCCAGAGAAGAGCGCTTCGATTCTCTCTGTCAGGTTGCGTGGCTTCCGCCCGGGCCTGATCCGTACTTTTCGACGTGCTTTCCTTCGGAGATTCGTTGGAGATGTTCGGTCGGGTGGAATCGACTCCCGGCGCAACCTTGAGTGTGTCGATCACACCCGGAACCGGAGATGTGGGGGGCGGCGTAGTGTGCGGGGTGACCGCCTTGGCCTGAGCGCTGACCGTCGTGTCGATGATCGGCTCCTCCCAGTGACCCAGCCCCATGTTCCCCGGATGGGCGAGCGTGAAGGTCCCGGGCGATCCGCTGTGACTTCTGTGGGCGATAAATTTTGTCTGTGAAAAAAGGAGGGGGGATGTTACGAAGAGGAGAACGGCTGTCAGGAAGTAAGTATGTTTCATACGGCGATTCCCTGTAGATAGATGAATGAATGATGATCGAGTCCGGATCGGTTATCCGTGTGACGGGGAGGGGACGCACCGCTGAGCTGTTGTAACCCGTGGAGAGATTTTTTTCGATGATTGAATCACAGGGAGAAGAAATGTGGACTGGCCGTTTACGGACAGGAGGCGAAATCGGGCGGGTCGGACTTCGGTTCGTTCTGCTCTTCGTCTCTCTCTTGATGCTCACTCTTCCGTTCTCTCATCGCTATATTCCCGACACCGGCGAGCTGCTTCGTCCCCTCTTCGAGCCTCTGGCCGCCTGGACGGCAGTCAGAATCTTCGGCTACCCCCTCACCTTCTCCAGTCCTCTCCTCTCCGATACTGCCGGACTCTACGTCCACCTGTTCAACCTGACGGTGATCTCTGCTGTTGCCGCCGTCGGGTGGCGTCTCGCCGATCGGGGGCGTACCGACGGCCGTCGGCTCCTCTCGCTGCTGGTCACAATCTCGGCCTGGTATCTGGCCTTTCACCTTCTCGAATACGGTTTCAACAAGGTCTTCAAGTGGCAGTTCTACCTGCCGGAACCGAACACGCTCTTCACGACCGTGGGGGAGACACCCCGGGATCTTCTCTACTGGAGCGTTATGGGGGCCTCGCGCCCCTACACGATGTTCGCCGGCATCGTGGAAGTGCTGGCGGGATTGCTTCTGCTGTTCAGGCGGACCCGACTTGCCGGCGCACTCCTTGCCTTCGGTGTGATGGTCAACGTCGTGATGATCAACTTCAGCTTCGATATATCGGTCAAGATTCATTCCTCTTTCCTTCTGCTTCTCAGTCTGATCGTTCTTTCCCCCGATGCGGGAAGACTGACCCATGTTCTTTTCGGAAGTGAGAGGAGGGATGGAGAGAGAGGAGGGGAGGGTGTGGAAGCGGGGAGACGGAGCATCG
The DNA here is from genome assembly GCA_946481475.1 of uncultured Chlorobiota bacterium. The sequence goes on from CAMLOB010000574.1 coordinate 3,096, forward strand.
TTCGGTTGACCCTCAAAGCCTCTCTCATCTTCCTGATATTCTTCGATGTCCTGTCGATCTATGTCCTCTCC
>CAMLOB010000575.1 GCA_946481475.1 uncultured Chlorobiota bacterium
GGGAGCGCCGGTAGGTTCGCGACGTAATGAAGTGATGCACGGCCATCATACCGGGAACCGTACGGGAAATGATTTCGTTCCGGAAACGGGAACCCTTCCGCATCAGACCACAACTCCTGAAAGCTCTGCAAACTCTTGACTCTAAGAACTCTATAAACTCCGAACTCTACGAACTCAATTGCATCGCATCGTCATCAAATACGGAGGGAACGCCATGCTGGACGGCAATCTCCAGCGGGAGGTCGTCAGGGCCGTTGTCGAACTGAAGAAGTCGGGTCGGCAGGTGGTGATGGTGCATGGGGGGGGACCCTTCATCGCCGATGAACTGGAGCGGGCCGGTATCATCTCGGAGTTTGTCGACGGACACCGGATGACGCCGCCGGAGGCGATGCCGCACGTGGAAGTTGCGCTGAAAGGTCGCGTGAACGGTCGGCTCGTCTCCCTCTTCAACATGGAACAAAGCCCGGCCCTCGGAATGTCCGGCAAAGATGCGATGACCGTCGTCGTCGCTCCCCGCCTGCACGAGCGGGTGCTGGAGGACGGTCGGACCGAGCGGCTGAGTCTGGGACGGGTCGGAGACGTCAAGAGGGTGAACGCGGAGTTCCTGATCGATCTTCTGGACCGGAACATCACTCCGGTCATCGCCTGCGTGGCGGTCGGTGAGGACGGGGAGGATTACAACGTCAACGCCGACATGATGGCCGGCCATATCGCCGGCGCGCTGCGGGCCGATCACTATCTGGTCCTGACCGATGTGGACGGACTGCTGCGGGATGTCGGCGATCCGCAGAGCCGCATTCGACAACTGAATATTCGCGAGGCCGAGGCTCTGTTCGGACGGAGCATCAAAGGGGGAATGATCCCCAAGATCGAATCGTGCATCGTTGCGCTCCGGAAGGGGGCGCACGAAGCCGGTATCATCAACGGAACGCGGCCTCACCTTCTTCTGGAAAAACTCATACAAGGTCAACATGTCGGAACTACTCTCAGCGCTCACGACTGAGCGTTCGCAACAACTTCACGAAAAAGATCGGCAACACTATCTCCCGACGTTCAGGCGACTCCCCGTCGCCTTTGCAAAAGGGGAAGGCTGTACGCTTTGGGACGTCGACGGAAACGAGTACCTGGATGCGCTGGCCGGGATCGCCGTCACCAGTCTCGGGCATTCACACCCGGAGGTAACCCGACGGATTCAGGAGCAGGCCGCGACGCTCCTCCACGTCTCGAACTTCTTCGTCACCCCGCCGCAGGTGGAACTTGCCGAACGACTGACCGAAGCGTCGGGACTGGAGCACGTCTTCTTCACCAACAGCGGGACGGAGTCGTTTGAGGGGGGGATCAAGGTCGCCAGAAAACATGCCCGCAAGCTCGGCAAAGGGGGGACGATCATCTCGATGCACAACGCCTTCCACGGACGGACGCTGGCGGCGATCGCCGCCGGGAAACCGCAGATGCGCGAGGGCTTCGGTCCGATGCCGGAAGGCTTCATCCGGATTCCGTTCAACGATATCGGGGCGTTCCGCGAGATCATCTCCGATGAGATCGCCGCTGTGATCGTCGAGCCGGTGCAGGGGGAAGGGGGAATCCATGTAGCCGATGCGGAGTATCTGCGGGAACTGCGACGCCTCTGCACCGGACACGACATCGTCCTCATCTTCGATGAAATCCAGTGCGGCGTCGGACGAACGGGAAAACTGTTCGCCAAAGAACATTCCGGCGTTCAGCCGGACATCATGCTCCTTGCCAAGGCGCTCGGAAACGGTGTGCCGGTCGGGGCGATCCTCAGCAACGCCCGGGTGAGCGGCGCCATCGACTACGGCGATCACGGAACTACGTTCGGCGGGAACCCGCTGGCCTGCGCGGCCGGACTTGCCGTTCTCGATACGATCAACAGGCCTGACTTTTTGCAGGAGGTGGAACGGAAGGGAGATTTGCTCCGGACAAAACTGCTTGCACTGAAGAACGAGTTCGCCTGCATTCGTGAGGTCCGCGGTCCCGGACTGATGATCGGCGTCGAGTTCGATTTCGAGGCGAAGCCGCTGGTGGTGAAGCTGCTGGCCAGAGGAGTGGTGGCCAACGCCACCGCCGGGAACGTCCTCCGGCTTGTCCCGCCGCTGATTATCAGCGATGAGGAGATCGAACGACTGATCGATGCGATCCGGACGACGATTCCGGACGTTGAAAACGAAATGAACGAAGAGGCGAAAGGATGATACGAGCGGCGGTTATCGGCGCCACGGGATATACCGGCTCCGAACTGGTCCGGATCCTGCTGCGGCATCCGGAGGCGAAGATCGGGATCATCACCTCCGAAAGCCGGACCGGGGAGACCTTCCCGCAGGTCCATCCGCAATTCGAGGGATTGTGCGATATGACGCTTCGTCCGGCGGATGATCTCGATGAGGTCGAGGTCGACGTCTGCTTCCTCGCGCTCCCCCACCGGGTCTCGATGGAGTATGTGCGGCGGTGGAGAGATCGCGAGTTCCGGATCATCGATCTCTCCGGCGATTACCGGCTGAGTTCCGCCGGGGTCTATCAGGAGTGGTACGGCAAAGAGCACGTCACACCCGATCTCGTTCCGGAAGTCCCGTACGGTCTGCCGGAACTTGAACGGGAGAATCTGCGGGGAGCGCAGATCACGGCGAACCCGGGATGCTACCCGACCTCGGCGATCCTCGGCCTGGCCCCGCTGCTCGCGGCCGGTGCGGTCGATCCGGCAACGCTGATCGTCGACGCGAAAAGCGGCGTGACCGGTGCCGGGGTCAAGAGCAGTCCGGTCACCCATTTCTCCAACGTCAACGAAAACTTCAAGGCGTACGGACTGAAGACCCATCGCCACACCATCGAAATTGAAGAACGACTCTCCGGTCTCGGCGGGGGAGATGCCCGCGTCCAGTTCACGCCCCATCTGTTGCCGGTCGACCGGGGAATTCTCGCCACCTGCTACGCCACACCGCGCGGGGAGATGAGCGAGGAGAAACTTCGGGAACTCTATCGTGAGTTCTACCGTGACGAACCCTTCATCAGAATCCGCGAGACGCTCCCGGAACTGAAGAGTGTGCGGGGGACGAACCTGTGCGATATCCATGCCGTGTACGACGGGCGGACCGGACGGATCATCGTCCTGAGCGCCATCGACAATCTGGTGAAGGGGGCGG
>CAMLOB010000576.1 GCA_946481475.1 uncultured Chlorobiota bacterium
GGTCGATCGGATTATGACCCGCTGCTGTTTGTTGCAACACACAAATACGTTTCAGGGTTCCGAAGAAGGGAGGAAGAGATCAGGATGCTTCAGCGAGCATGTTCTGCAGAATCAGCGCGATGTGACGTGCATCATCCAGCGCACGGTGCAGGCGTCCGGTGTGGGGAATGCCCAGTATGTCGAGAGCTTTCTGCATGGGAACGGGACGCCCGGAGAACTGTTCGACAAACAGAGGTTTCAGGTCGATGTACTCGTCATCGAAGGGATAAGGGACGCGATGGTAGCGGCAGGCCGAGCGAAGGATATAGCGATCGAACTCTCCCCAGGAACAGAACGTACAGGCCAACGGATCCCCCAACCAGTCCACCAGCATGCCGAGAGCGTATGGAAATGTAGGCGCGGTATCAACATCACGCTGTGTGATACCGGTCAGTCCGATACAGAATTCACTCAGCTCAGGATAGCGAACCGGGCGAATAAACGTCCTGAATTCGTCCAGAATCTCGGTTGTCGCCCGATCAACGGTCACACATCCGACCTCTATCACCTCCTGATCCGCCCGATTTTCCTCCTCCCAGCAGGTGGCTTCAAAATCAATCACTGCAAAGTACGGCTTGCCTGACATGGTGAATCGCATTACATTCCGAGCGATAGAATAATGACGCGTCAAAATACGGAAGGAAGAACAGAAGACGCGGTCGTCAGTATTAACCTCGAAAAGAAATATGAGCATGGCAATTGGTCTGGGTACAATCCGCGAAGCGCTTGAAGAAACGTCGGTAGACGCAATCTTTCTCCGTGGAGAAGCAGAGAACATTCTGGAGCGGGAGCGTGCGGTGGAGGAACTGCAGAAGATCGTCAAGTCCGAACGGGGAGATAACCGCCTGCGCGTTATCGCACAGGAACTCCTGATGATGGCAGGAGAAGGACCCAGCGCAAAAATGGTCCGGGTCTATTGTGAAGCCATCCCGGGCGCCTTCATGCATCAGTGGTGGGGATTGCCGGGGCATCACCTGGGACGCTTCGGAGAGACGGTGATCAAGTTCGGCGAACAGGCGATCCCCTATCTGGTTGACGAGATGGACAATCCGGATGCCCTGACGTGTCTTGGACCGGATGCACCGATCGCACGGGAGAACGAGTACTGCGTCGGTGATCTGGCCGCCTACATGGCCTGTCTGATTCTCGACCGGGAATATCCGGACGCCGGCGACCGTGAATCGCGGAACGGACCTCGTCGGGAACTTCAGAAGGAGCTGGATCAACTGGCAATCGCCGAAGGGTGGAGATAGGACCGCTCAGGCCAGCAACCACGACAGCGTCAGCGTGGCCAGTCCGAGGAACGTCAGGAAGCCGCAGACATCGGTGAACGTGGTTGCAATCGGACCGGAGGAGAGAGCCGGATCGAACTTCAGTTTCCGCAGAAGGAGCGGGATTGTGGTTCCGACCAGACCGGCCACGATAAGGTTGACGAACATTGCCGCGGCAATCAGCAGACCGAGACGAAAGCTCCCCCACATCCCCCAGACAACGCTGCCGGCCAGAAGTCCCATCACAATGCCGTTCATCAATCCCACGGTCACTTCCTTGAAGAGGGCGCGCATCTTGCCTCCGCTTCCAAGGTCGCCGAGAGCGATGCTCCGGACCATCACCACGATCGACTGAACGGCGGCATTCCCCCCCATCCCGGCAACGATCGGCATCAAGGCGGCAAGGGCGGTCACACGTCCTATCGTCCCCTCGAACTGTGCGACGACCATCGACGCGATAAAGGCCGTGCCGAGATTCATGATCAGCCAGGGAAGTCGACGCCGGATTGAAATCAGAGGAGGAGTCGAAGGAGATTCCTGATCGTCGGTAACACCGGCCAGATAGAGGATGTCCTCGCTTGCCTCCTCCTCGATGATCTCCGCAATATCATCGAACGTCACCACACCCAGAAGACGATTGTCATTGTCGACAACCGGCACGTGGATCAGATCGTAGCGTTGCATCAACTGAGCCACCAGTTCCTGATCCTCATCGGCCGTGACCGCAATGACATCACGGATGGTGAACGTGCTGATCAGCGTGTCGGGTGAGTGGAGCACAAGATCCTGAAGCCGGACAAAGCCGGCCAGTTTCTCCCCGGAGTCGACAACATAGAGGACATAGATGTCGATCTCATACTCCCGCACCGCCTCGCGGATCGTCTCGATGGCGGTCGCCACCGTTTCGTCAGTCCGGACCGAGACATACTCGGTGGTCATGCGACCCCCGGCCGTTTCCTCATCGTACCGGAGAAGCTCCCGAATCTCATCGGTCGATTCCCGGTCCACCCTCTGCATCTGGCCCAGAACCTGCTCGGCTATCTCCTCGGGAAGTTCGGAGATGATGTCGGTGGCGTCGTCCGGATCGAGGTTGTCGACAATCTCGGCAATGCGCGATGGACCGATCTCTTCAAGATATTCCTCGCGCTGCTCCTCCGGCAGGTGAAGCACCGTCTCTCCCAGACGTTCGTCCTCCAGCAGCGCCAGCAGCGCATGCCGCTCGTCCTCCTGCAGGTACTCGAGAAGACGAGCAACATCGGCCGGATGCAGATCGGACAGGCGGAGACGCAACGTCTCGTAATCGCCCGATTCGACGAGAATCTCGATCTCGTCGATCATCTCGCGGGCAACGCTCGGTATCATCTGGTTCTCTTCGTGCTGCATACCGGATTTCCGAAAGGAAGCAGGGCAAATGTACGCAGATTCACCCAAGGGGAAAGAAGTCGCGGAATTATCCGATCTTTATCTCAATTCACCGACCGGAGATTCGTCCTCTCCGATCGAAATTTCCGGTGGAATTCCAACAGGCGATACGATCGACTCATTACCGTTCAAGCAGACAACCTATCTTTCATGCGATCACTTGTTCTCCTTTCAGCACTCTTCCTCCTCTCTCTTTTCATCGGTATCGGCTGCGGTGAGGATCCGACGGGTCCACCTCCGGTTGTTCTGCCGGGACCGGGAGAAGAGATTCTCTATTCAAAGCACATCGATCCGATTTTTCAGAACTCCTGCGGGGGGAGCGGCTGCCATCTCGGCAACGAGAACGAGGCGGGACTTTCGCTCAACTCATGGGATCGTCTGGTTGAAGGATCCGATTTCGGCGGAGTGGTCGTTCCATACAGC
>CAMLOB010000577.1 GCA_946481475.1 uncultured Chlorobiota bacterium
TGACCGTATCGTGATCGATGGATCGACTCCGCAAGGCGTAGTCCACGACGTTGAAGAGCGTATCGTTCAGATGCTGTCCTCCGAAGCCGAGTTCCCGGTCGCCGCTCTCGGTGTCGTTGACCAAACCGCCGTGAGCGTCCTCGCGGACCCAGGCGGAGGCTTCAAAGGCATAGAATCCCAATCCGATTGCACCGTACACAACCGGAGCTATCCGGACGGCGGTTCTGACCTCGGCCCGCTCCAGCCGGTGATCCATCACCGTGTCGTACTTGCTCAGGGCATCATTCCAGCGAAGGCGGAAGTAGGATTGCAGTCCGATGTTCGCGAAGTAACTCCGTCCCGTCAGCCGGGCGAGGCGTGCGCACTCATACATCCCGGCAACCTTCCATTGCTGGCTGAAGCGTTCGTCCACATCGAGTTGTCCCGGGATGGCAGCACCGAGCCGACCGTGTTGCCAGAAGAGTTCCATCGTATCGATGCGCCCCTTCAGAATTTCGGCATACCCGGAAACGGACATCGAATCGAAGTCGAAGAAGTGGGGAATCCCCCAGCGACCTCCGTTGTGCTGCTTCGCGTTCGGGATCGCCCGCATGGCAAAGGTCGTATCACCCCCGACGATGGTATTGAACTGGAACTTGTCGCCGATATCGTAGAAGGCCGAGGCGTAGTAGGAGCCGTTGAGCGTATGGTTGGCATGGCCGGCCCACTGCAAGTAGGGGACGGCGGCACCGTGCATGGCGGTCATCGTATCGCCCGGGGCGTAAGCGTAGAGGGGATTGCGTTCGATCAGATCCTGCATCTCCCGGAAGGGAATGGAGGAAAGCGGAGGGGGCTCATCGGAGACCGTAGGCGAATGCACGCCGGGATAAAGTGTAGAGTCGGGGAGCTTCATCGTCAGCGTGTCGATCTCGCGATACATTGCCTTGACGAATTCTTCTCCCTCACCCAACGGCGTTTGCACCATGTGCGCGATGGAATCACGAATCGAGAGAGAACGGAGTGCAATCGTCTCTTTCCCGGTGTAGATCACCTCGACATCGAAGCTGAGGGCGGTGACGTTCGTGTCGGTCGGTCCTCCCATCCCTTCGCGACGGAAGTTGATCTTCTTGGCGGCTTCGCGGTACTGATCCCAATTCGGATTCAAGGGATTCAGGGGATTAAGCTCCGCTTTCGTCACCGCAAGTTGCTTATAGAGAAACCGCAGATTCGTATCGGCTACCTGCATCGTATCACTGAAGTTCGTCGAATCCCGATAGGTCTTCCCTTTGTCGACTTCGTAGTAGACATTGATGAGTAAGAGCGTATCGGTTGGAAGCGCTTCTCCATTCTGAAAGAGATGTCCTTTAACCACAACGTAATGCGGCGACCGGAACGTCCGCCACTTCTGCCACGTGTATTCTCCCGGATTGTCCGGGTCCGGCTTCGCCCAGTCGATCCCGTCGAATAACTGTGAGGAGTTAATCGGGTTCGATGTCGACTGCCACGACGATCCGTTCCACGTCTGGTTCCACCGCTCGGTTTGCGTCGAGTCCCAACCGAATGCGATGCCCGAAGCGATCGGATTGACCGCACCGCCGTTGAGCTTGTAGATCACCTCGCGAGGAGCCTCGTTTCCCACCGCGTGAACGGCATTAAGCCCTATCGAGTCAGGCGTTGCGAGATGCGTGAAGACATTATCATCCCACGAAAACACCGTAAACACATCCGTGAAGTACCGCAAGGCGCGAAGCTCCGATGTGTCGTAGAAGTAGAACAACGCCTCACGAGAACTCGATCCCTGATCCAGATACGACGGACGGTTCGCATGACCCACATAACTGACCCACGGCACAATCCGCTTCCCCTCCGGAGCCGCATCGATCAGCGTCTGGTATTGCGGCCACCGAGGATAGATATAGTTCCCCTTCTCGACCGAGCGAATGATGTAGTCGGCTCCCATGCTTGATATGTAATCCCAGACATTCTCAATCTCCGCGTCGTAGTACGTGTAGAAATACACGCCGACCGGGAAGTCCGACGGATACTGTCGGGCAATGGGAACGGGTTCCGGAAAGGTCGTCGAGACCCAGTCACGATATCCGGCCGGTTGGCCGAGGGCGACGTCAGTAACGGCTCCTGCGATCAGCAGAAGCAAAGCGAGGGTAGAACATGACCAGCCCGAGGGCGGACGGTAGTTGCGATGAGTCTTCATCGTCTCCTCCGTGGAGTTATAGTGAAAAAATTGGTGGACGATGCCTATCAATCCACCAGAATTATTGCCACTGGTATGTCACTGTTTGAGCACCTCCGCTGTGGCGATCACCCGGTCATCGGCTGCGTACGCGACGAGGATATATGCCCCTGAAGCAACTGACGCACAATCCCACCGGGCCGCACCGACATACGGATCAACCCTGCCGGAAACCACTTCACGACCAACCATGTCGAAGACAGCAAAGCGAACGGGCTTCTCCTTGAGATTCCCTCGCCAGGCGATTTGCAAGACATCACGAACCGGGTTCGGCCAGAGGAACAACCCTCCAGACTCTCCGGCAATCGGTACTTCTTCAACGACAGTACTCGGGTCGTCGAAGGGGATATACGGACCTCCGGCCAGCACGATAGCCACGCCGGAAGGAAGAGAAAGGCCTTCGTGAACGCTATATCCGACGTCAGGCCAGCCGTCGTTGTTCACATCGCCGATCTCGCCACCCCAACGGAAGATGAAAATATTCGGGACACCATCTTCGGCCGGCACATACCATGCTTCATAATCATGGTTCGGTCCCTCTGCACTTCCCGAGACATAATACCGGAGATAGTGATTGAGTTGTGTCTGCCCTCCAATCGGCAACATCGCATAGGTACCGGTACTGTCGTTCAAGGAGGCGGTTCCGGAATAGCCCAGCCACCAGTCGTCTCCCTGATAGTACACATCGGCATCCTCTAAGGTAAAGCTCCGTTCACGCATACTCTTGCGGGAACTCAAGTACACACGAACACCGGCAACATCCTCATATTCATGAGATGCAAGGTCGGCCGCGCCGTCTCCGTCGAGGTCATAAATGCCGAGAAATGCCATGCTGTTGATACCGATCTCCCCGTGGATCAATCGCACATCCTTGTCCGGCGGGCGTTCCGTCCAAG
>CAMLOB010000578.1 GCA_946481475.1 uncultured Chlorobiota bacterium
AAGAAAGGATCATCGAGTCAGAAAAGCCCGGCCAACTCCTTCATTATCATGGCCATCGCCAACTTCCTGGCCTCTTTCGTCTTCGGATTTCTCTATCTCCTCTACACAAACGATGAGGGGGAGCGCTACATACTGCTGTTGCTTGCGGCCGGTGTCTCGCTCCTCTCCGGTATCCTGATGATTGTTCTCTACGGCTATTTCCAGAAGAAGCTGGAGGATGCCAGGACGATCAGCAGCAAGAAGGAGGACTGAGAGAGGGGCCGCAGAGCCGGGGAAAAAGAGCGCATCGTTGTTATCTCGATATCTATTACATGAATATTCTCATCACCGGAGCCACCGGTTTTATTGGAAGCCATCTTGCCGAAGAACTTCACCGGCAGGGGCATTCGCTACGTGTTCTGGTCCGTCCCACATCAAACCTCCGATGGATTGAACATCTGCCGATCGAAAAGGTGATCGGCGGGCTTTCCGATTCCGCATCTCTTGAACAGGCGGTTGCCGGAGTCGACTACATCTATCACATTGCCGGAGTGGTAGCCGCAAAGAACCGGGAAGGATTTTTCCGGGGGAACGTCGACGCCACACGGAACCTGCTGGAGGCGACGCTGAAGGTCAATCCGGATCTGAAGCGGTTCGTCCACGCATCCAGTCTTGCCGCCGTCGGTCCGGCATTTTCGGAGAACCGGCCGGTAGACGAACTGGAAACCTACCGGCCGATCACCACCTACGGTGAGAGCAAAGCCGAAGCCGAACGTGTCGTTACCGGATATGCCGACCGTCTGCCGGTCACCATTGTCCGGCCTCCTGCGGTTTACGGACCCCGGGATGTCGGTATCTACACCTTTTTCCAGGTTGTTGCAAAAGGATTTGCTCCGCTGATCGGTTTTGGCAGGAAAGTTGTAAGTCTGGTCCACGTCGACGATCTGGTGCGGGGATTTATCCTGGCCGGAGAGAGCCCGAAGAGTATCGGCGAATCCTATTTCATCAGTTCCGAAGAACTCTACACGTGGGAGGAAGTCGGGGAGAAGGCTGCCGGACTGATGGGGAAGAGCCGGGTCCGCTATCTCCGCGTCCCCCATTCGCTTGTCTACACAGCCGCCGGTCTGAGCGGTTTTCTCGGAAAATTTCGGAAAACTCCTCCCATCCTCGATCGTGAAAAGGGGAAGGACATCACGCAGTCCTTCTGGATATGCAGCGTTGACAAGGCGAAAGAAGAATTGGGATACGAGCAGCAGGTATCGATCGGCGAAGGGGTCAAGGGGACTATCGAGTGGTATCGGGAGCAGGGATGGTTGTGAGAGAACATCCCAATTTTCGGTACCCTGCACGATAACCGACAGGGAGTTCGTCACGGAGGGGCCTTCTCGATAGAGGCGTAACATATCTCCTTCTTGCCTTGTCTTTTGAACGTGGAGAGACTATATTCGTGCGATGTATTCGAGGGGGGGAAAGAGAAGGGAACAGGATTATCGGTTCCAATGAGGTTCCATTCAAATAGTTGAGGTAGCTATCGACCACTTACAGACCATTTACGAAACAGATCGCAGTGTAGAGAGAGAGGATGTATCGACTAATACACCATCGACACCTGCGACGCGAACTCAACTAACAGAACTGATCCGATGAAGATTTCTGCAAAGTCCATCACACCCGCAAAAGGGACGATACAGTGGCTTGCCTGTGCCATGTTCGCTTTTTCCTTTTCGCACCCTTTGCTCACGGCACAGACAGCCGGCGGCGGTTCCGCCGTCCCTTTCCTGCAGATCGCTCCGAACGCTCGCTACGCCGGCATGGGTGAGGCCGGTACCGCCATCGCCAGCGACGTCAACGCGACGTTCTTCAATATCGGCGGACTCGGTTTCCAGAAGCACACGCAGGTCAGCATCAACTACTCCAAGTGGCTCCCGCAATTCAACGCCGACCTTCACTACGGATTCCTGACCGGCTCGATGTTCATCGAAAAGCTTGACGGAACGGTAAGTGCGCACATCACCTATCTTGATCTCGGTGAATTCCAGCAGACCTTCGACGGGGGAGAGCAGGGACAGCGGTTCCGTTCGCAGGAGTATGCAATCGGTGCCGGATATTCTACCGCCCTTTCCGACGAGCTTGCGGCCGGAGTGCAGGGACGCTATATCGAGTCGAACCTCTCCAGCATCAAGATCGGTGACGTTGAGGGGAGCGGGGTCGGTCGCAGTTTCGGTCTGGATCTCGGTGTCCTCTGGAAACCGAAAACCAACTGGGGAATGCCGGAAGATTTCCTGAATCTCGGTCTCATGCTCTCGAACCTCGGTCCGAAAATCCACTATCTCGACATCCAGCAGGCCGATCCACTGCCGACGGCGATGCGCCTTGGCGCCGCCTTTCACGTCGTCAAGGACGAGTTCAACGATCTGACCTTCACCGCCGACATCAACAAGTTGCTGATCAACCGGACCGATTCCGGACGGAAGGTCGATCCGGTGCCGATCTCGCTGGTGACCGCCTGGGGGAACGGCAAGGGTGTCGAGCTGAGCCTCGGCGCAGAGTACTGGTACGATGACGCAGTTGCTCTGCGGGCCGGTTACTTTACCGAGTCGGAAGTCAGCGGCAACCGTGAGTTCCTGACCTTCGGAGCCGGTGTCCGTTATCAGGAGTTCGGTCTGGACTTCAGCTACATCAACACGATCGAGGAAGCCCATCCGCTGGCAAACACGCTTCGTTTCTCGCTGATCGTCGATCTCGATCACAAGAAAGCGACGCCGTAGGTTGCTCTGAACGGCAGGGATAGTATTATCGTTAACAGAGAAAAAAGAGAAAGCCCGACCGCTACCAAACGGTCGGGCTTTTTTTGCTTCAGCACAACTCTGCACGGAGGCTGGAAAGACCTGAGTGAAAAATCAGTCTTCAATATGGAGGGCGCGGTAGGGAAGTTCTCCCGAAAGGACGGTCATCTCGAAGATGATTTCCCCTTCCGGCGTCACCTCACGAATCCGTCCGCCCGTCCCGTAACAGATCAGCGTATTCCCGTTCGGAAGCCGGTCGGCAAAGCCCATCGCCAGGGCAAATATGGTATCCCGGAACTCCCACACCATGCGGG
>CAMLOB010000579.1 GCA_946481475.1 uncultured Chlorobiota bacterium
CTTCATCGCAAACCACGCAAGCTATCTGGACATCATCGCCATCGGCGTCTCCCTTCCGGAAGGGGGACTCTTCGTCTACAAGGAGGAGCTGACGAAGATTCCGGTCTGGGGATGGAGTCTCCGCTACAGTCCGTTTATCATGATCCGCCGGACCGATCCGCGCAAGGCAATGGAGAGCATCGAGGGGGCGGCGCGGGAGATCAGGGAACGGCGGCAGTCGGTAGTGATCTTTCCGGAAGGAACCCGCTCGGCCGACGGACGGCTCGGGGAGTTCAAGCGGGGAGGCTTTCTGCTGGCGGCCAAGACCGGCGTCCCGCTGGTCCCGCTGGCAATCACCGGATCGCACCGGCTTCTCCCCCGCAACGACTGGCGCGTCCGTTCCGGAGAGATCACCGTCCGGATCGGGGAGCCGATTCCGGGTCGGGCCGATCCGAACAGGAACGAGGAACGGGAACTGCAGGAGGAACTCCGGCGTCGCCTGCTGGACATGACCGGAGGGGAACATGTCTGAGATGACCGAAACGATCCTCATCCGCCCGATCAGTCCGGAAGATTCGCTGGAGGAACTGACCGGACTTCTTCACCGGGCCTACAAACAACTGGCCGACATGGGACTCCGCTACCTGGCAACCCACCAGACCGTCGAACAGACGCGGCGGCGCGTGGAGAGCGGGGAATGCTTCGTAGCCGAGTATGAAGGAAAAATTGTCGGGACGGTCTGCCTCTATACTGTTCCCGGAACCGAAGCCCCCGACTGGTATCGCCGCGATGATGTCGGATGGTTCGGTCAGTTCGGTATCGATCCGGCAATGCAGGGAAGCGGTCTCGGCAACCGGATGATGCGCTTCGTTGAGAAACGGGCTCTCGCCCTCGGTCTGCGCGAACTTGCGCTCGACACCTCGGAGAAGGCAACCCACCTGATCGACTGGTACGAACGGCACGGCTGGCGCGTTGTGGAGGAGGCCGACTGGAGCGTGACGAACTACCGGAGTGTGGTGATGAGCAAACGCTTGGGAGGAGATGAAGAGGAGAAGATCTGATCCGATACTCCATCCCGATTTCAACCATCCGTCTTTTGCACATGAACAACCATCCGGATATTCCCGTCCTGATTCTTTTCAGCCTTCTTTTGCTCCCCGCATTGCCGTCGGCGGCGGTCGTCGGGCAAACGGATTCTCTTCTGCGTACGGCAAAAAGTGATGTCGAGCGGTTGACGTCGAAGGAGATGATGGGACGGGGCTACACACAGGGGGGACATATTCAAGCTGCGAAGTATATCAGCGAACGGTTTCGGGAGATCGGCCTGAAACCGGTCGGCGGAACGTATCTCCACCCCTTTCCCCTTACGGTCGACACGTTCCGTTCGCGACCGGAACTTGCCGTTGACGGGAAGCCGTTGCGGTTCGGCGACGACTTCATCATCAATCCGGGGAATCGGGGAGGGAAGGAGAAGAGAGTGCGGATCGTTCGCGTCGGAAGCGGTCTGCGACTCGGAGAGAGGCTGAATGATTTCACCGGAAAAGACCTCAAGGGGAGTCTGGCGGTGATCGAGACGACGATTCCCGATTCGATAAAAAGCGACACGACCATTCCGAAGGGATCGCTCGACCTGAACGAACGGATCACCGCCGCTCTGGAAGCCGGAGCCGAAGGGACGGCGCTGCTGGTCGACCGGCCCACCTACGGGAATTTCTTTGAAGCCTTTCCCGAACCGGTCTTCCATCTCCGCCGGGATGCCTTCCCTTCAACCGCTTCAACCGCATCGTTCAATGTGAGACGGACCGAAAAAGTGAAGATCGAATCGCACAATGTGGTCGGTCTGCTGGAGGGGACCGGCGAGAGCGATTCGATCGTGATCCTCTGCGGTCACTACGATCACCTCGGTGCAATCGACGAGGAACTTTACTTTCCCGGAGCCAACGACAACGCAAGCGGCATCGCCCTGATGCTTGCTCTCGCCGAGGGCTTCGCCGAAAAGCCGCTCCGGTACGACATCCTCTTCGTCGCCTTCAGCGGCGAGGAGGCCGGCTTGTGGGGCTCGCGGTTCTTTGCCCGTTTTCCGCCTGTCCCTCTCGACCGGGTTCGCTTCCTGGTCAACATCGATATGGCAGCCTCCGGACTTGACGGAATCATGGTGCTTGGCGGAGTCGATTTTCCGGAAGAGTTTGCGCTCGTTGAAGGGGTCCACACCGATCTCGGCATTTCAGGTTCCGAGCTGAGGAAACGGGAGAACGGGCCGAACAGCGACCACTGGTTTCTCCTGCAGAAGGGGATTCGGGGATTCTACATCTATCCCTTTACGGGCGAACAACCCTACCATCACGTCGATGATCGTCCGGAGACGCTGCAGTGGGAGACATTCGGCAGGATGTTCAGGCTGATCGATGAATTTCTCCACCGTCTCGAATAGGACATCCGATCTTCAATCCGTGCTCATCCGTCCCGATCCGTGTACCATTTCCGCAGAGCGCTCCGGACCTACTCCGTCTCCCCGAGATCGACAAGGAACTCGACAAGCTCACGTGACATCTCCTCGAACTCCTCACTCTCCTCACGGTTGATCTCATCAAACCGTTCTCCCGCTTTCGCACTTCGTGCCCCGAGCGCATCCCGGGCCGCGACGGCATCCCGGCTGCAGGACCGGAGGTCGGGATCGGTCAGCACATCCTTCATTGCCTGCCCCAACGTTCTCTTCTCGGCGGCCGGAATCCGATCCGCCTTTTCCAGCAGGTTCCAGAGAATTCCCTCCATAACTTCGGCCTCCTCCCCAATAACACCCCCGGCCCGCTCGGCATCCCGTACGGTCCGGATCTTCTCCATAATGCCGGTAATATTCCGGCAATACGCCAGAAGTCCCGCACGATACTCCCCGATCAATTCGCTCTGCCGGTAAAGGGGAGCAATGGAATCATTGAAGACCGGTTTGTCAAGGCCGACCAGCAGATTGGTCATGGTCTCCATCAGCCGGCTATCGTAGTCCGTTCCGGCCTCCCACATCACCGCCGCCGCCTTCGGATCCCGTTCTTCCAGCTCAAGGATCGCAGCTTCGGCCTTCTCTCTCCACTCCACACGCTCCGG
>CAMLOB010000580.1 GCA_946481475.1 uncultured Chlorobiota bacterium
ACCGAGGCAAAGGCCAAAGAGGCCAGTCGCTTCGTTGAAAGTCTGATCTCGAAGGCCAGGCGGGCCTGGAATGCCGAGAAGGACGGAGGAGCGCTCAACCTTCATGCCCGGCGTATCGTGGGACGTGATATTCAGGACAAGGGAGTTCTGCGTGAGCTCTTCTCCTCGGTTGCCGAGAAGGTAGCCGATCGTCCCGGAGGCTATACCCGCGTGATCCGCATCGGACAGCGGAACGGTGACGGTGCCGAGATGGCCGTGCTGGAACTGGTCGACTACAATACCGATCGTGACGAGAGCGCGGTTCGCAGCCGCTCGAAAAATCTGATGTCCCGCGCCGAACGTGTGCGCCGGAGCCAGGAGAAACAGAAGCAGGCCGAGGTGACCGAGACCGCAGTGGTTGAAGAGGAGATGGTGGTGGAGAGTGTAGAGGAGACCGAGACCGTTACTGAGGAGACCCCTGTTGCCGATGAGGCTGTAACGGAGGAGTCCGCTGAAGAGCCTTCGGCCGAGACTTCGGAGGAGGAGCCGGAGACGAGCACCGATGAGGAAGAGAAGAAGGAAGGGGGAGAGTAAGTATCGAGTCGGGACGTACAGCGACATCTTCCATTATCGAATAATGATTCGAACGAGCCGCAAGCGTTGAGAGCATCGCTTCCGGCTCGTTCGTATTTTAGGGGGAGAAAAAAAATCCGATGAGAGCCGTACCACAGGCTGAATTTATCAAGAGCGCCACAGCGCCGCAGCACTTTCCGCAGACCGATATGCCGGAGATCGCCTTTGTCGGCCGGTCGAACGTCGGCAAGTCTTCGCTGCTGAACACGCTGGTGGGACGAAAGAAACTGGCCCACATCAGTTCAACGCCCGGGAAGACCCGACACATCAATTTCTATCGGATCGACGGTCGCTATCACTTCGTCGACCTTCCCGGCTACGGCTATGCGAAAGTCTCGAAGACCGAACGGGAGGCCTGGAGAAAGAGCATCGAGTCGTACCTGACCGGACGCCGGCAGTTGAAGCTGGTGGTGTCGCTGATCGACATCCGGCACGAACCGACCCGACTGGACCGCGAGTTGATCGAGTGGCTGGATCAGCTCGGTCTCCCCTTTGTCATCGTTCTGACGAAGTCGGATAAAATCGGCAAGGGGGAAATCGAACAACGATTGCGGGAAGTCAGTGAAGCGTTCGATTCCTCTCCCGGCTTCCTTGAGGCGATTCCCTTTTCGATCAAGGACAAAGACTCCCGATGGAGCGTACTGAATGCCGTTGAGGCGCGGGCCGGTCTGTAAAGCCCGGTCATATCCTTGCGGGAGCGTTCTTCACCTCGTCCCTGATTTCCCATGATTGCAAAAAATCTACAGAACAAGCGCAAGTCCTTATGAAAACACGACTCTTTACGCCCGGACCCACACCGGTCCCCGAGCAGGTAATGCTTCAGATGGCCCGGCCGATCATTCATCACCGGACCGATGAATTCAAGGATGCTTTTGCCGAAGTCAACGAGAACCTGAAATATCTTTTCTGTACCGCAGAACCGGTGATGACGCTGACTTCAAGCGGGACCGGGGCGATGGAGGCGGCACTTGCCAACACACTCTCCCGAGGGGATGAAGTGATGACGGTGAATGGCGGGAAGTTCGGTGAACGGTGGGGAGAGATCGCTGCGGCGTACGGCTTGCTGAACCGGCAGATCGACGTGGAGTGGGGGACGGCCGTGACGACTGAACGGATTCGGGAAGAACTGGCGAAGTACCCGAACGTGCGGGCGATCTGTCTGACCCACAGCGAGACTTCCACCGGTGTCTTCACCGACGTCGGAAAGATTGCCGCCGATATCAGGGATGAGTTCGATGGTCTGATCATCGTCGACGGCATCACCGCCGTCGGTGCCCACGAGATGCGTTTCGATGACTGGGGGATCGATATTCTTGTGACCGGTTCGCAGAAAGGATTGATGATCCCTCCCGGACTCGCTTTCATCGCCCTGAGCGGGCGGGCGTGGGATGCCGTTGAGCGGTCGGACCTTCCATCCTTCTACTTCGATCTTACAGAGGCCCGCAAAGCCTTTGACAAAGGAGACACGGCCTGGACTCCGGCAGTGACGCTGGTGCTGGGGCTACGCGAAGCTCTTGCGATGATTCGCACCGAAGGACGTGAGGAGGTCTGGAGGCGCCATACCCGACTGGCCGCCGGATTGCGTGCCGGACTCTCTGCTCTCGGATTCGAACTCTTCGGTACGCCCCCGTCGAACGCCGTTACGTCGGTCCGGTTTCCGGAAGGAGGAGAGCAATTCCAGAAAGTGATGAAGCAGAGCTACGGTATCACGATGGCCGGAGGGCAGGAAGCGTTGAAGGGAAAAATCTTCCGTGTCTCCCATCTGGGCTATTACGATGACGGGGATATGCTCACCTTCCTTCACTATGCGGAGCGGACCCTCTCCGATCTGGGACTGAGCTATGAACCCGGAGCCGGAGTGGCCGCTGCGCAGCGGACGTTTACTACCCATCTGACAGAGGCCCGCACTGCCGAGACGGCATAACTTACACGTTCAGAGAAGCAGAGCAAAGAGAACAGCCGAGAGCATTCATGAGCTACAAAGTGTTGATTGCCGACAACGTCCATGTCGGTTGTGATGAAATCCTTGTCGCAGAAGGATTCGAAGTTCTCCGTGCCGTCGGGAAGAGCGAGGAAGAGCTGGCCGGTCTGGTCGGCGGGTTCGACGCAATGGTGGTCCGGAGTGCGATCAAGGTCGGGCGATCGCTGATCGAAAAAATGGACCGCATGAAGATTGTCGGGCGGGCCGGAGCCGGAGTGGACAACATCGATGTGGAAGCGGCCACCGAGCGGGGCATCCTTGTGATGAACACGCCGGGGGGGAACACGATCTCGGCGGCCGAGCATACTGTGGCGATGATGCTGGCTCTGCTGAGGAAAATTCCTGCCGCCAACCGGTCGTTGCGGAGTGAGGAGTGGGATCGCAAATCATTTGTCGGAACGGAGTTGCTGGAGAAGACCATCGGCACAAACAAGTTAAGTGTGCTGTCGAACGTAGGT
>CAMLOB010000581.1 GCA_946481475.1 uncultured Chlorobiota bacterium
TGGTACTGATAATCTGCTGTCCATCCGGACTGTATCGAGCATGACTGACAACATCATTGTGCCCTGTAATTGTTCTGATAACCGTACCATTGGAAGCATTCCAGACTTTGATGGTCTGGTCTCGACTTGCTGTAAGAATTCGCTGGCCGTCGGAACTGTAAACAGCAGAAAAGACACCATTGGTATGACCCGACAGCGTTCTGATCAGAGATCCGGTATTCGCATTCCAGATTCGAGCGGTTCCATCTTCACTGGAAGTGACCAGACGTGAGCCGTCAGGACTAAAGGCTACATAATTCAATCCCTGTTCATGCCCTACAAATGTCCTGATCTGCGCTCCGGTTTCCTTGTTCCATAATTTGGCGGTTTTATCCAAGCTAGCGGTTGCAACCCGCGAACCATCAGGACTGAACTCCACCCACATAACATCATTGGTATGCCCCGACAGCGTCCGCAGACTTTGTCGAGTTACTGTATTCCACAAGATCGCTACATCATCATCCCCTCCCGTTCCGGCTGTTATACCATCGGAGCTATAAGTTCCGGCATTCACATACCCCGTATGTCCTTGTAGGGTGATAGTGCTGGGTTCAGCAACCATCAGGACACGTATAAGGCAGGCGGCACTTGCAGTACCGGGAACAATCCAATTGTACTGATTACCCTGAGCCTCTTCAACAATGGTCGACCAAGTTGTTCCATGGTCCACACTATACTGCAGTTTCACGGGCACAGCAGGGCTGTTGCCGGACCATTTTATCGTATAAGGTTGTCCAACAGACAACGTCTCTCCACCATTAGGTTGAAGGACTTGGAGAGCAGATTGAGCATTACCACGATTGGCAAGAACAAATAGCAGAAAGAGAGGGATCAATCGAGCGGCTATTCCAACAACAGAATTCATACGGCATCAAGCGGAAATGAACTGGAAAGAAATGACTTCTCTATATGACGAAA
Source organism: uncultured Chlorobiota bacterium (assembly GCA_946481475.1). The sequence continues at coordinate 958 of CAMLOB010000581.1, forward strand.
ATACGATACAGAGTTCTCACTTGAAACTAAAGAAAAAAACAGCCGGGCTCCCTCCCCGGAACCCGGCTGTTGTGGATTAGTGGATCAAATGTGGAAAACCGGTTACTTTTTCTCGTCTTCGTCGACGATGGTGTAGTCGGCGTCTTCCACATTTTCGCCCCCCTCAGCGGCTCCGCTGTCCCCTGCAGCAGCTCCGTCGCCTGACGGACCCGATGACGATGACTGGTACATCCGCTGCGAAACCTCGCTCCACGTCTTGTCGTGAGCCTCTCTGGCAGTCCGGATTTCATCGATACTTCCCGATTTGATCGCTTGCTCCAGTTTATCGATCGCTTGCTCGATCTTCGCTTTGTCTTCAACCGGTAGCTTGTCGCCAAGCTCTTCAAGCTGCTTCTTCGAGGAATGAATCGTCTGGTCGGCCTGATTGCGCTGCTCCACTTCTTCCTTCCGCTTCTTGTCAGCGGTGGCGTTCTCCTGCGCTTCACGCTTCATGGCGGCGATTTCCTCCTCGCTCAAGCCACTGGAAGACTCGATCCGGATCGACTGCTCCTTGCCGCTGGCCTTGTCCTTGGCCGATACGTTCAGGATACCGTTGGCGTCAATGTCGAATGTGACTTCGATCTGCGGAATTCCCCGGGGAGCCGGCGGAATTCCGTCCAGATGGAACTTACCGAGCGATTTGTTGTCGTTTGCCATCGCCCGCTCACCCTGCAACACGTTGATCTCGACCGACGGCTGATTGTCGGCAGCTGTCGAGAAGATTTCGGTCTTCTTCGTCGGAATCGTGGTGTTTGACGGAATCATTGGTGTGGCAACTCCACCCATCGTCTCGATCGAAAGGCTCAACGGCGTCACGTCGAGCAACAGAATATCCTGCACGTCACCGGTCAGAACACCCCCCTGAATGGCAGCACCGACAGCGACGACTTCATCCGGATTTACTCCCCTGTTCGGCTCCTTGCCGAAGAAGTCCTTCACGATCTGCTGGACCTTCGGGATACGGGTGGACCCGCCGACGAGGATCACCTCATCAATATCGTTCGGAGTCATTCCGGCATCCTTCAGGGCCTTTTCACAGGGATCAACCGTTCGCTTGAACAGATCCTCGCACAACTGCTCGAACTTCGCCCGCGTGATGTTCAGGTTCAGGTGCTTCGGTCCTTCCTGCGTTGCCGTGATAAAGGGAAGATTGACATCGGTCTGCATCTGGCTGGAGAGCTCGATTTTTGCCTTCTCGGCCGCCTCGCGCAGACGCTGAAGGGCCATCGCGTCGTTTCGCAGATCGATCCCTTCATCCTTTTTGAACTCCTCGGCGATATAGTCAACCAGACGCTGGTCAAAGTTGTCGCCGCCGAGATGGGTATCGCCGTTTGTCGACTTCACCTCGAAGACGCCGTCCCCAAGCTCAAGGATGGAGATATCAAATGTCCCTCCTCCAAGATCGTAGACGGCAATTTTCTGGTCTTGTCCCTTCTTGTCCAGACCATATGCCAGAGCAGCCGCTGTCGGCTCGTTAATGATACGCTTCACCTCCAGTCCGGCGATCTCGCCGGCATCCTTCGTTGCCTGGCGCTGGGAGTCGTTGAAGTAGGCCGGAACCGTAATCACGGCCTCGGTCACCTTCTGTCCCAGATAATCCTCGGCAGTTTGCTTCATTTTCTGAAGAATCATCGCCGAGATCTCCGGCGGCGAATAAAGTCGGTCATCGATCTTTACCCGTACCGAGTCGTTATCTCCCGATACCACCTCGTACGACACCATTTTCTCTTCTTCCTTCACTTCGTTGTGAGTTCGCCCCATGAAGCGTTTGATGGAATAGATGGTGTTCGTCGGATTGGTCACTGCCTGGCGTTTCGCCGGTTGACCGACCAGACGGTCGCCCGATTTCGTGAATGCCACAACAGAAGGGGTGGTTCGCGTCCCCTCACTGTTGGCAATGACCGTCGGCGAACTTCCCTCCATCACTGCAACTACAGAGTTGGTCGTGCCGAGGTCAATGCCGATGATTTTTCCCATGATGTCTCCTCCTGTCTGAAAATATATTCGCTGTTTTCTTTCGTGTCGAGCAAATCCACCACATTCGGTGTCGGATCA
>CAMLOB010000582.1 GCA_946481475.1 uncultured Chlorobiota bacterium
CTTCTCTTCGGTGCCGATCTTCCGTCGAACACCGATTATCTCAGACTGCAGGGCCAGGTCGGAAAGGTCGCCTTCACTCACCTGCACGCTTCGCTGCTGGACGATACGACCGGCAACGCGGCCGGACCGGGGGTGACGATCCCTTCAAAGTATGTGGCGGCTCACCTGTTGAGTGTCGGACCGTTTGCCGGCATCAGACTCTCGGTCGGCGAATCGGTGATCTACAGCGGTCGTCCCTTCGAGATCGGCTACCTTAATCCGCTGAACTTCTTCAAGTCGCAGGAGCACTATCTCCGCGACCGGGACAACACGCTGATGTATGCCGGAATAACGGCATCGTTGCCGGAGGGAATCTTCCTTGAAGGAGAGTTCATGCTGGACGACCTGATCTTCTCCCGGATCGGTGAAGGCTACTGGGGGAACAAGACGGCCTGGCGGCTGGCCGGAAGCGTGACCGGATTTCCGGTTTCAATCACGGATCTTGCCGTGTCATACACGCGGCTGGAGCCCTATGTCTATTCCCATTTCAAGGAACTCAACGCCTACGTCCACGACGGTTCCTCCCTGGCCGCTTCCGGTCTTGATCCGAACTCGTTCCTTCTGGAGACCGGAGTGACGGTCTGGCCTCTGCCGAATGCTCACGCCCGGTTCACCTTCGGCTATGGCAAGCACGGGGCGAACGTTGCCCGGGATGGTGTGGTGATCAGAAATGTGGGGGGGGATATACGGCGGACGTTCGACGGGACATCGAGCGATACGGTCGAGTTCCTCGACGGCGATCTGGAGACCAGTACATCGTTCGATATCCGGATCGACTATGAATTTCTGCGGAATATCTATTTCCACACGAGACTTTTTGCCCGGACGATTGATCGGGAAAATGCAGGAACCGAAGAGCAGACCCAGTTATGGCTCGGGCTTTCGGTCGGTGCCCGTTGACGGGAGTGCGGAAGAGCAGAGCGTATTGTCTTTACATCGGATTTATGGATACACACGATCAACAACAGAGGGAAGTGGTTCTGGTGAGCGAATCGCGGGAACTCCTCACGGAGCTTCCTCCGGGGCAGATCATCCTCTTCGAACAGTACCGACTGGTCCGGCGGACCTGGTGGTGGGTTCTTTTGCTGGCGCTCCTTGTGTCGGCGGCCACATGGTACTATGTCACCTGGGAGGTGAAACCGGAGTTCATGGCCACGGCCGTCTCGGTCCCTCCGCGCAAATCGGGAACTCCTCTGGACAACCTGATCGGCGACGTCGGGGGGGGACTGCAGGGATTCTCGATCTCGAAGCTGATCGGCAAGAGGGGACCGGAGAGCGGCTACACGACGTTTTCGGTGATGACCAGTGATGCGGTGAAAGATTCGCTGATCAAGGCCTACAACCTCTACGAAGTCTACGAACTTGCCCCCGGTGAGTACTTCAAGGCGTTGGGAGAGTTGACCGCACGACTTGAGTTCGAGAGTGATCTGGAAGGACCGATCAGCGTGAGCGTCTACGACACCGATCCGGAGCGGGCGGCCGCCATCGCCAACGACGTGATCCGCTACACGAACTCGCTGCTGAAGGAACTCAACCGACAGGAGACCGAGCCGATTACCCGGTTTATCGAGGAGCGATACGACCAGCTCCGGGATGAACGGAACAGGCTTGCCGACAGGATGCAGGAGTACATGAGGCGGACGAATATCTACGAGCCGGAGTCCCAGCTTTCGGCCACCGCCACCGCATTGCTTGAGGCCCGGGTCAACGAGAGTTCGCAGCGGGCGATTGTCGGCATGATGGAGCAGATGCTGGGGGCGGATGACCCTTCGGTGGCCCAGCAGAAAGCGTTGCTCCGGGAATACGAAGCCGAGCGGCGGAGACTGGAGGGGGGAGGGGCCGGTATCGGTCCGGCGGTCGGAGCTCTGCCGAATGCTCTTGTAGAGTATGCGAGACTGAAACAGGATTACGAGGTCAACGCACAGTTGCTGGCGATCGTCGAGCCGATGTACCAGCAGATGCTCTTCGACGAGAAGAGAGATATTCCGCAGCTCCTCTTCCTCCACGAGGCGGCTCCGCCGACGAAGAAGGCCCGCCCGCGACGCTCGATTGCGCTGGCTTCGGCCTTTATCGGGACGATTATCATCAGCTATCTGATCATTGCGGTGATTGCCTGGAGTCGTTCGCTGAACGAACGCTACGGAGCCTATCGCAAGGTTGTCGACCAGGAAATCCGGCTTCCGGTTCAGAAGAAAAGAAAGTCGTCGACATGAGGTACCGGATGCTGCCGCGAGGATTCGATGCGGACGGAGGGACGCTCCGTCTGTTCCTGACGACTTTTCCGGTCGTTGCGGCACTGACGGTTCTTCTCCTTCTTGTCTCCTTCTATGTCGAGGGGATGGTCCCCCGAACCGTCGTCTCCCTTCCGTTCGGCGTGATGCCTCTGGTGATCGGGGTCTTCCTCGGTTCGGTCTGGCTGATGGCTCTCAACGAAAAGCTCTGGCTGGCCACTGCCGTCCTGGCCCTGGTGGTCTTTGTTGTCCGGACGTCGGACGGATCCTTCGGAGTCGAGGAACTTATCTATTCGGTCTACGGTCCTCCGGGATTGGTCGCCTGGTTTGTCCGGGAAGTAGTGGTAGGACGACGACGCCTGGTTCATTCGGCTTTCGACTGGCTTCTTCTCTCCTCTGTGCTGATCTGTCTCTGCGTTGCGTTGATCAGTTCGCTTCTTCACGAAGCGGAGATGCGGTTCTTTATCCGGGAGTTCCTCGGATTCTTCATGGTCCTGATCTATTTCCCGATGCGGAAGTTCTTGAAGAACGACCGTGCCGTCTATACGCTTGCGATCTGGATTGTTATCGTCGCCGTCGCCAACGGGGTGATCAACGTCACGCAGTATCAGGAGCGGGTGATCGAGTCTTTGATGGCCTACGGCGAGGTCAACGCCCGCTCGACGATCTATGAACATCTGAGCATTGTCTTCGTCTGCATCTGCTTCGCCTGGATCACGTTTGCCAATCGGTGGAAATCACGATTGATCGGCATCGGTCTCTTCTCATTCGGCGGGGCG
>CAMLOB010000583.1 GCA_946481475.1 uncultured Chlorobiota bacterium
CGCCGGTTCCGGTTGTGCAGCGCAACGGAGATACACTCACAGCAAGCGTCGCAGCCGTCGCCTACCAGTGGTATCTGGACAGTCTGGCGATTCCCCACGGAACGGATCGGTCTTTCTTTCCGATCGCCTCCGGTCGGTATCAGGTGGAAGTGGAGAACGGGCAGGGCTGCCGATCGATCTCCGGAGTCTATCAGTTTGACCTCAGCAGTGTGGCCGATGGGGGAGCGTCGGACGAATCCCTCTCCATCTATCCCCATCCGGTCGGTTCCACACTGCACATACGGTTGCCTGAACAGGTACGGGGGACTGTGGCGATCACCATCAGTGATATGAGCGGTCGGCGTATTCTCGAAGTCGAGCGGATGCCGGAAGGGAAGACCGGTCTGGAGATTCCGGTGGAAGATCTTCCGTCCGGGGCATACGTCCTGCGTCTGGCCGGAGGGGGCGTTGATCTGATGCGGACGTTTCTGAAGGAGTGAGCCTATTCAATCTGTCAGCCTTTATCTCTTTCCGACTCTGCCGGAAATGTCAGCCGACGTTTCCGGCAGATCATTTTTGTAGAACAACGTACAGTCCTTCCTCGTGTGTTGCTCTTCCTTCAATGTTTTGATGCTGTCAAAATGTTCGTATCTTGAACGAATTATGAAGACGACAGCCCTCACCATGCCATATCCTGTCATGTAATGTCCGGTCGGTCCTTGCCTGGGGGGAGAGGTCCGCCGGAAGATTTGCACATAGGGAATCAATCAAACGTAAACAGCCTGCACGGGAGGTTGCCTTTTCGTATCCGAGATCGGATACGGTAAGGATTGCTATAACCAAACGAACTGAAGGAGGAAATCCGGATGAAAGTAGGTAGGTTACTGAGTGGAGCAGTGGCGGCGTTGCTGTTGCTGCTGATCGGCGTAGAGGAATCACGGAGTCAGCCGGTGTCGACGTGGGTCGATACGTGGCCGACGGGCACGGGCGGGATCAAGCCGATCTTGGATACGTTGGAGAATCCGCAATACGATCCGTGTACGGAGATCACCGATTCGATAGTGACGTTGGGTTATGAGGCGGACACGAGTTTGGGGATCGACAGTTGCAATTGGACGGCGTGGCCGAGTGGTCCGAACTGTGCATGCGGTGGTTTGTATCCGGGCGGTCCGGATTTTTACCGGAGTACATGGGGCGTGAATTATGACCCGGCATATTTTGGTTGGGTGTCGGATACGTGCGACCATGAAAACCCGACGTGGACGGGAGGAGGGGCACCACAACCGAGGCACTTATACGACGTGCCTTGCTGGTACGAGACGGATTCAACGGACCCGAATCACCCGGAGTTGAACACGGGATGTCTGACGTTGCAGTTCGGTGTAACGCACTGCCAGACCGGGAAACACACGGAGATGTTGCAGTTTGATTTCTCGAACTATGCGGGGGCGTGTTTTGGGGACGCGGTGAGGATTGTGAATGTCACCGATCCGGAGGATCTTGATACGTTAGCCTTCTTCGAGAAGGACTCGACAGGTGTTCCTATCGGGAATAGCCGGTTCTTTTTAGACTTGACCGGGAATGAAATAGCACCGGCTCCTCCGTGTGCTCCCCGTATTTTCAAGTTTGAGATATGCGGGTTGTGGAAAGAGGGAAGGAGTCCAGCGGAACATGAGTGCGCGGCGGTGTTTGAGGTGACGTTCAGGAATACGGATATTTCGACATGTGGAGTTGTGCCGTTTATCTTTGGCGGTCGTTGTCCGGGGTTGCCGAGTATCGAGCCGATAGAGGGTGATGACGGGCCGTCTCTGAGTTATCGGATGTACTATGATGGAAGGTAGGAGGAAGATCTATGAGAAATCTTGTGGTGTCGTTACTGCTGTTCTGTAGCTCTGTTCCGTTGTGGGGACAATTGCAGATTGAACCGGACCCGGTGGACTTCGGAGATGTGGGAGTGTCGTTTTTGGGAATGCCGTATGAGCGTGGATTTATTATCCGGAACGTGTCGGATAGTACGTGGTCGATTGTCGATATAGCGAAGCAACCGAAGTATCCGGGAGAGGAGTATGAGTTCGGTCTGTTCTTTGGAGCGCAGGTAGGTTATGGTCGATTGTTGCCGGGTGATAGTGTGCGGTTGTTGGTCAGGGGTTCTGTTGGAGGATACGGAGATGTTCCGGTCGAATGGAACTACGGTGAATTCATGGACACGGCGTGGATACCGGTTATATCGGAATCCGGTGTTCGGGATACGTTCGAGTTTTTCGTACGTGCCGATGTGGTGAAGCAGGACGGGCCGTCTATATCGACGTCAAAGGGAGCGACGGTATATAAGTGCCGATGTGGTATACGGGATGAACTGCCCGTCAATGCCACAGCGTACCAAGCGCGGGTGTATATCAATAACCCGACTGAGGACACGATCTGGATTGACTCGTTGCGGTTGACGAATCTTGACGATGTGGGGTGGTGGTTCACAGCGGAGTTGAATTCGGATTCCGGTTTGATCTTGACCTATGACAGTATAGGGAGGAGAAATGTGCGCTACGGATTTTCTCCTCCTTCCCATCGGGATAATCCGCCGACGTACATTCTACCGGGGATGCCTGCAATCTTGTCGGCTGGAATGCCTGCCTATAAAGGAACGGGGATGAAGGCAACGGTAGTCGAGGTGTGGCTACACGGGAAGAACGGGGAATCGTGGTACGTTCAGGATACGATGAAAGGCTGGATTGAAGAGTTGCCGCATACCGTTCCGGTCTCTTCCTTCTCCGAGACGGTGACGATGCCGGAAGGGGTGAATGTCGTGGATCGGGGAGCGTATGCATTCTTCCACAAGTGCAAGTTGCCCGATTCGATTCCGGTCTATGTCGAAGAAGTGGAGATACGGGGACCGCGTGCCGACTCAATCCGGTTGATCTCGAACGATGGTGCTCCGATCCCGGAACTACCGATGGAAGCCTTGTGTGTCGGGGGAGACCTGACTTGGGGAATCGAGGTTCGCCGTACTCCGAAGCTGTTGGGGCTGACGGTGGACACGGTGGTAGCTCACTGGTACTACGTCGAT
>CAMLOB010000584.1 GCA_946481475.1 uncultured Chlorobiota bacterium
GGGTCGATTACGCTACGGTCGGCGGCGGAGTGGAGAACACCGCCAGTGCCAACGCCTCGACAATTCCCGGGGGAGACAACCTGAACACGACAAGCTATGCCCAGACGGCGACAGGCTACTTCAATGCCCCCAGAGGGAGCATGCCCGTACGACCGACCGCAGCCCAGACGGCGGCATCGGACGATCCCCTCTTCATGATCGGCAACGGCGACTACAACGGCGGTTCGTCGACATACTCCAACGCATTTGAAGTCTCGTACAACGGACACTCCATCGTCACGGACGTGAACGGTCCGACCGCCGGCGGGGGTCGGACGCCCTACAGCGGTGGAACATATGTGGACAACACGGTCAATGCCTGGGGAGTGATTGAGGCCAACGGAACCATTGCCAGTGACTTCGGAGTAGTCGGCGTCACGCATACGGTCGGCTCGGGAATCTATTTCATTCAGATCGCCGCCCAGGATGTACTGGGGAACCCGGTTATCCTCAGGGATGCATCGATCACGGCAACGATAGAGAACTCGTACGATGATCCGGTCTGTGCCTTTATCTCGGCGTCGAGAATAGGAGCGGTCGGCCCGAACACATTCATGGTGATGATCCGGTCGGCAACGTGCGAGGCACAGGACCGCCCCTTCATGTTCAAGGTGACGGGACGTCCATAGCATATCACCCGCTTCAGAAGCCGGAAACCGGCATGAGCATCCCGCTCATGCCGGTTTTCTCTTTCATCATTATCCTGCAGGACAAGACCCGGAAGCGTTTCTTCCTGGAGAGGATTACACCATCGAACTCTCCGCGATCTTCCCCTTTGCGTCTTTGCGTGAAAAAACGGCGACCGGATTCCCCCGATCGCCGTTCTCATATCTGAAATAAAATCCTTGTGCTCTAAAACACCAGCGCCCGCTTCACAATCTCTTCCTGCTCCAGCTTGTGCTGGTGCTTGTTGCCGGTGGCCGGACTTCCGGAGGCCGGACGACCGAGGAAGGAGAGATGCTGCGATTCGAGAAGCACCCCCTTCTTCATCCAGTGCGGGATCACCGGCCAGGCACCGGCGTTCTTCGGCTCTTCCTGTACCCAGAGGATGTCCGTCACGTGATGATAGCGCTCAAGCTGTTCCCGTATCCGTTTGACCGGGAAGGGGTAGAGTTTTTCAACCCTGATGAGAGCCACATCCTCCACTCCCCGCTCGCGACGCCCCTCCAGCAGGTCGTAGTAGACCTTGCCGCTGCAGAAGACCACGCGCCGGACGTTCTTCGGATCGATCCGGTCGACTTCCGGAATCACCTCCATGAACTCGCCGTGCAGGAAGTCGTCCTTTGTCGAGACGGCAAGCTTGTGGCGCAGAAGACTCTTCGGCGTGAAGACGATCAGCGGCTTGCGGATCTCCCGCTTGGCCTGCTTGCGGAGCAGGTGGAAATATTGCGCCGGAGTCGTCGGGACCACCACGCGCATGTTGTCCTCGGCGCAGAGCGTCAGGAAACGTTCCATGCGGGCGGAGGAATGCTCCGGTCCCTGTCCCTCGAAAGCGTGCGGCAGCAACAGCACGACACCGCTCGTCTGGTTCCACTTGTCCTCGCCGGAACTGATGAACTGGTCGATGACGATCTGCGCGCCGTTGACGAAGTCGCCGAACTGCGCCTCCCACAACACCAGCGCCTTCGGATCGGCGCTGGAGTAGCCGTACTCGAATCCGAGAACCGCATACTCGCTGAGAGGGGAATCGTAGACCATGACGCGGCTCTGCGTCTCGCTCAGATGATCGAGCTGCGTCCAGGTCCGGTGGCTGTTCTGATCGTGCAGCACGGCGTGCCGCTGCGAGAACGTTCCACGCTGTGAGTCCTGTCCGGAGAGCCGGACCGGATATCCGTCCAGCGCAAGGGCACCGAAGGCAAATGCCTCGGCCAGCGCCCAGTCGATCTTCCCCTCCTCGATCTGCTTCGAGCGATGCTCGATCAGCCGGGCCAGTTTCGGATGGACCTCGATCTCGCTCGGCACCGTCGCAAGATGCTTCGCGATGTGGTCGAAGGTGAACTCCGGGATCTTTGTCGTCGGATCGGACCAGATGTCTTTCGGGTTGATCCGCTGGTCGGCCAGGGGATCCTCCGGATCGGAGACCTTCGGCTGTGCCTTCGTCGCCTCCAGCAGCTTCTCCAGTTCGCTCCTGAACTTCACTTCGATCTCTTCGGCCTTCTGCCGGGTCATCGTGCCGTTTCTGACAAGACGTTCGGTGTAGACGTGACGGACCGAGGGATGATCCTTGATCTTGCTGTAGAGGACCGGGTTCGTGTAGCTCGGCTCGTCACTCTCGTTGTGTCCGTGCCTGCGGTAGCAGAACATGTCGATCACAACGTCCTGACGGAATTTGCTGCGATACTCGAAGGCCAGCCGCATGACGTGGACCACCCCTTCCGGATCGTCGCCGTTGACGTGGAAGATCGGCGCCTGCACCATCCGGGCAACGTCCGTGCTGTAAGCCCCCGAGTAGGTATCCTCCGGCGATGCGGTAAATCCGATCTGGTTGTTGACCACGATATGAATCGTTCCGCCGGTATGGTATCCCTTCAACTGGCTCATGTTCAGCGTCTCGGCCACCACACCCTGTCCGGCAAAGGCGGCATCGCCGTGGATCAGCACCGGGATATACTGGTTGACGGCATCTTCCGAGCCTGCCCGGTCCTGCCGTGCCCGCGCCATCCCCTCGATGATCGGATCGACCGCCTCAAGGTGGCTCGGGTTCGGCGAGAGGTAAAGCTCGACGGTCTTCCCGGCCTCGCTGATCGAAACGCCGGCCGCGCCGGTGTGATACGGAACGTCGCCGGAGCGATCAAGTTCGGTGACGGTGGCCCCCTCCTCGAACTCGGCAAAGATCATCTGGGCGCTTTTGCCCAGAATGTTCACCAGCACGTTCAGTCTCCCCCGGTGAGCCATACCGATCAACACCTCGCGTCCCCCCGACTCGCTGGTACGCTGAATCAGTTCGTCCAGCATCGGAATCAGACTCTCGGCCCCTTCAAGCGAAAAACGTTTGTGACCGGTA
>CAMLOB010000585.1 GCA_946481475.1 uncultured Chlorobiota bacterium
CATCACGCTCGGTGTCCTCCCGAAGTATCAGGGGAAAGGCGTCGACGCGCTCCTCTACCGCGAGCTGATGGAGCAGGGTGTCGCAAACGGGATGGAGCGGGGCGAAGCCTCCTGGGTCCTCGAGGACAATACCATGATGAACCGCGCAGCCGAGATGATGAACGCCGAGGCATACAAGGTCTACGGGGTTTACGAGCGGAATATCTGAGGGTAAGGCGCAGAGGCAAAATGTGGGGGCAAAATTGCAGGGGGCAAAAATCTTTGCCCCCTACGGTTTTGCCCCCTGCGATGTCGTTGAATTTAGCCTCTCCATTCACATCGATCCGGCCCCTTCCCTCCCCACTCTCAACTCCTGATTTCCAACTATTCAACCATTGAACCGGCCGGTTGCTTCGGCGATGCTCGATGCAACTCGCCGACCTCCGGACATCCCGGTCCGCCACGGCGGACTAAAGACCGACGGCTACCGCTCTCTCCCGACTTTCAAACCATTCAACTACTGAACCGGACCCCACCCATCGACTCCTGACTCTCAAAACTCTACGAACTCACACATACAACGCCCCGTCAAACGCTCGCCGGTATTTCCGGGTGATCTCGTGTCCCTCGCCCAACAGCCTGAAGATCGCAATGCAGGCTTTGCGTGAAAAGTCGTCGGCGTAGTACCGGTCTTCACGAATCACGTCGATAAACGTTGCCAGTCCGCGGTCGAAGTCTCCTTCCACCGTTGCCGTTGCGGCCTCAAGGAAAGCCTCCTTGACATCACCTTCCGGAAGTCTCTCCGGACTCTTCACGTAGCGGGAAAGGGTGGCGATCACGCGGATCGTCTCGGCCTGGTCGAACAGATCGGAGTCTTCCCGGATGTCGCTCACAAGCTCCTCTCCCCGTTCCGGATCCTCAAGCAGAAGCACCTGCGCCGCCGTCAGTCGGGCCAGGGCGTTCCCCGGCTCGGCTTCAATCATCTTTTCCAGTTTCTCCAGCGCTTTGTCGAATTCTCCCTCGGCGATCAGTTCGCGTGCCTCGGCAAGCTCTCCGGCCTGCGGACCGGGCAACGCTTTTTGCAGCCAGGAACGGACGGCACTCTCCGGCAGGGCACCGGTAAATTCATCGACTACCTCGCCGTCGACAAAGAGCTTGACGTTCGGGATACCCCGGACACCGTAGTTCCCCGCCACTTCGGGAAAACGTTCCGTGTCGACCTTCGCCAGTCGCCACCGGGGCTCGGCGTAGGCTTCCTCTTCTTCGGCCAGTAGTTCCAGCACCGGACCGAGCGTGCGGCACGGACCGCACCAGGCGGCCCAGAAGTCGACCAGGACCGGAATCTCCCTGCTCTTTTCAAGTACGTCAGTTCTGAAGTCGGAAACGTCGTATGCCATTGTGATTAGTCTGAATGATCTGTTTGCGTTGCGGGGAGTCCTGAGCGGAGATCGAACCGGACCGCTGCCCTGACGATGCCCCCCTCTCCTTCGTCGAGCGTATCCTGCATCAACTCAAACACTCCCGGTTCAATATGGCGAATGCGTTGCGCAAGACTGTCTTGATTGTACGGATCCTCATTGCAGCGGTAGTACGAACCGCCCGCCAGCACCTTCCACTCGTTATCGCGCAATCCGTACAGCGTCATCCCGATCCAGCAGCTCGTCGGCCAGTCGGGAAGGAACAGGATGTCGTCCGTCCCGTTCCCGTCGGCATCTCCGGCATCGGCGACGATGCCGCCGATCGACATCGAGTCGATCAGTGCAGGGATCGAGGGTGAGGAAAAGGAAATGCGGGTGATGCATCCCCCCTCACATTCCATCCCGTCATCGACGCGGGGACAGATAACCGTAGCGGTATCCGGCCTGTTGTTCCCGTCCACATCGCCGAGAGGAACCGAGTGGGTGTGAGGAGAGCGAAAATTCCCTGAAGTCGTATCTCCCGTAGAGGATGCCGTATCGGACAGTGACCGTGGAAGTTTCCTGGCCTCTTCCGGTTGTGCCCCCTCTTTTTCATGCACGTCGCATCCGCCCAGCACAAGCAGCAGGATGATCCCCGACAGGTACGCAATCAGTAATCTGGACATAAACGTGCATTCATGAAATTGAAAACCGGATCGACGAAAAGATAGAAATGAATTCCCAAAATCTCCCCACTTGCATCCCACTCCCAACCGCTGAAAACTCATTGCTGAATTCTGACCCCTCAAAGCCCAAAGCTGACCCCTCAAAGCTCAAAGCTGACTGCTCAAGCCCAAATCTGACCCCTCAAAGCTCAAAGCTGACTGCTCAAAGCTCATAACTCACCCCTCCCTCTTCTCCTCTTCCTTCGGCCTCCAGTCGATCCCGGCCCAGTTGTTTGCCGTACCGATAGCGTGATTTCCCCCGGCCTTCGCCCGCATGAACAACTCGTGGCGATAAGCGACCAGCCAGGCATAGGAAGTCCGCATGATCGCCGTTCCAAGAAGGGTCTCGCCCACTCCGGGTGCCCGGACGGACTTGTGCAGCAGATCATCATCACTGATTTTCCCGAACGCTTCGCGGACCGCCTCGGCCTGCCGGTCCATTACTGCGGGAAACGCCTCGGGCTCCATCTCGGCAATCTCTTCTTCCCGTTTTGTGTAGACGTTCCAGTCTTCCCCGACCATCGATTCGATCGGTCCTATGGCGCAAGTGGCCAGATAGCGGAGCAGTTCCAGCGTCGAACGCTGTTTCTCCGACGGACGGTAGTCGAACTCGCCTTCCGGGACTTTCGTGAAAAGGTGCTTGCAGACGTTAATTTCGTGCAGAATAGCTTCGAGCAGGTGTTCGCGGGATATCATGATGCTGTTTGTTTGATGAAAATTCAGTGTGGATAGATAGTGGGCAAAAGTATGGCGGATCGGGTAATTCGTCAATCGTGTTTTTTCCTCACGCAAAAGGCGCAAAGAAGAAAAGACGCGAAGAAAATGCCGGCGTCCCAACCTCCCCCTTCCCGATACGTTCCCGGACACCTCAAAGCTCATAGCTGACAACTCAAGCTGAAAGCTCACAGCTCACAGCTGACAGCTCAAAGCTCACCCCACAC
>CAMLOB010000586.1 GCA_946481475.1 uncultured Chlorobiota bacterium
GGCGTCGACGTGGAGGTCCGGTCCGCTCGGCCGCAGGCGTAAAGCGCTGCGGCTATCTGGTGAGGGATTCTGCAATGCATATCATCTCGCCCTGTGCCGGTTTCATTCCTGCCGGAGCATGTTCAGGAATATATCGCTGCATCAGCGATTCCGTATCGGTGATGTCCCGCAGGAGAAAATCCCGCTCGCCGAGCCACGCCCGGAGTTCGGCTCGATCGATCCCCCATTGAAATTGTTCCTTCTTCAACGAAAGCCAGAAGGCCACAAGCCGGGTCTCGTTCGAAAACCGGATCCGGTCGTGCCGGTTACACTCCATAAAGGTGAAAAGCAGTCGGCTTCCATCGGGAGAATTTCTCCGGATGGTCTGCACCATCGTTGCGACCTCTTCAGCGGTCAGATACATCGTCAGCCCTTCGGCGATAAAAAGGGTTTTTCCGGAGGAGTCGTATTCAGGAAAGGACTGCAGGCTCTCCTCCAGTCTCCTCCTGGTCAGGTCGACGGCATGAAAGGAAAGATTCGGCAGAGCCTCATGATTTCCGTTCCCGTTCATCCCGTTCAGCTTTACCTGCTGGGTAGCCGGGTGATCGATTTCGATAAACCGTACGTCGGCAAATTCCCTTGCCAGCCGTACCGCCAGCGTATCGAACCCGGCGCCGATAATCACCACCTGCGTTATTCCCTCCGCAAGAGCCTGTCGCGTCTGTTCCTCGATACATCGTTTCCGCAAGGCAAAGTGAAGAGCGATTCCGGGAATCGTCATCCGCTCGATCAGATAGAGGATGTGCCGGTACCATGCTCGCCTCATCATACCGGCGTCCCATCCGGCGCTTCGGGGGCAGGCGCGAAGGAACGCTTCTGTTATCGAGGCCATATCGGCCGGGACAAGATCAGTGAAGGATGCCGCGAGCCACAATCTTTGCGGTTGCGCTTGGCCGTGTGTCTTTCATGGGATTTCACCGGAAAACATTGATCGATAGTGCCGGTACCAGTTGCTCTGAAAACGTTCTTCGGGGTCGAACTTCAGCTTCATTCTCAGGAACTCCGGGAATTGGGGATAACACGCCTCCACCTGATCCTTCCGGGCGAAGCGGTGATAGGTGAGATAGTAGTTTCCGTCACGCCGGATCGCCATATCGATCAACCTGCAAAACGCCTCGGCCGTATGTTCGAGCCCGACTGCCGAGTGATCGGTATGGAGATTGAAAATCACGCAGGCATATCGTTCCTTTGCCCATCGCAGAAACGTCTCGGTCTCCTCTTCAATCAATCGTACCGTTCCGTAAATCACCCGCACATTGTGTCGACGGAAATCTTCCGCCGTCTCCGCAAGAAAGTCCTCAAGCCTCTCCCTCGGGACATAGATTTCGGTGATGATCTCCGAACCCGCATGCTCCGCTCCAATCATCTCATCCAGCTTCCCGTGATATCCGTCGATGTAGGTGCCGAGCTGGTGAAGATCGGACCAGTAGAGTTGGCCGGAGGTCGAGAGGTAATAATCGGCATACTTCCGGAACCCTCTTTTTCTGTCAGTGTGGGCGAGATAGAGAAGGTGCATCCAGTCTTCTTCGGAAAGTTCACGATGCCCGGTCGGAAAGGGAGTGGCGAAGTCGACCGGACGGTAGCAGGAAAAAATGCCGGTTGCCAGAAAGTCGGGAGCGGTCTCGTCGATGTTGAACTGCCAGTCGCCGTAGAGAAATCCGTCGGCAATCCGTTCGTTGAACCGTTGCATAATTCCTGCAACGTCGACCACCTCCACGATCCGTTCCAGTTTCCATCGTCGTGAAAGTCTCAGTTCCACCGAATAGATCACGCCGAATAGACCATATCCTCCGACGGCAAGTCTGAAGAGATCGGCATGTTCGGTCCGACTGCATCTGAGCGTTTCTCCTTCGGTATTGACAAGCATGAACGACTCCACATCCTGCACAAAAGGCTTCAGCGACAGTCCCCGTCCGTGAACATTTGCCGACAGTGCCCCGCCGAGACTCAATCGACTGGCGCCGGTCTGCGTCTGGCGCACGCCCCATGGGGAGGGGGCATCGATCTGTCGTTCTGCCAGATCTCCTATCAGTTCGGGCCAGAGGATTCCTCCTTCGGCCTCCACCAGTCCCGACTCCGGATCAAATCGGAGAACCCGGTTGAGTCGGGCCGTATCGATGAGGAGTTCGTCGGCGGCAAACTGCTGTCCTCCCATGGCGTGGCGTCCTCCGGCGATGGCGATGCGTCGCTGTTCGGATGCGGCACGGCGGACCGTCGCGCAGAGTTCTTCAAGGGATTGCGGAGTCTCAACCTGCCGCACGCGGGTTTGATTAAGGCGGGCATGAATATCGTTCACCGTCATAGAGCAAAGTCTCCGGGGGATCGCCGGGTTCCAACGGACAATAAAGAAAACCGGTCATAACTTAAGAACTCTGCTGCGGATTCCACCGGATGTGGTTGTGATGCTCTTATTCCTTGCATTATCGTATTTTTTTCTCCGCTCCCGCTTCAACTCACTTATCGACCCGGAGAAATCGTGATGACACGTATACTCTCTTTTCTGTCCCTCTGTGGCCTGTTTCTCTCCTCCGTCATGCTCTTTGCACAATCTCCGTCCGACGACGGGGAACGATCGGACACGATGTCGTCCCTGCCTGAGAGGACTTCCTTGCAGCGACGTCTTGAACTTCCCTTTCTCTGGACCGGACAATACAACCTGATCGACGAGATTGCCGTGCCCGACACCACGGTCTGGATTTCGCAGGGGGCAACCGTCGTTGACGGAGTCGTCGAGACGTGGAATCCGAGAATCGCGTCTTCTCCCATCGGAGAACCGGCATTCAGCGCGCCGGTTATCAGGCTTGATCGAAAGGATGCCGCCGGACAACATTTCTACAACGACAACGCACCCGGTCTCATCGGAGGGGATACGCTCACTTCGATGCCGATCAACATCCCTTCCAATGTTGCGGAACTCTTCGCTCCCTACCTTCTCTTCTCCTATCAGCGAGGGGGAAAGATGGAGTACAACCGGGGGTGGAGCGACCAGGTCCGTTTCTGTC
>CAMLOB010000587.1 GCA_946481475.1 uncultured Chlorobiota bacterium
GAAAACCGGCAAGATAGATGTTGTCGGGCAATGCGTCTGTTTCGATGAACATCTGTCAGACGGGGTTTCGGTAACTTTCGGAAGCGTCAGTCCGTTTTGTCGACATCGATCAACCGGAACTCCGAGACCATCAACTATCATGCTTGATTTATGAAATCCATGCACTTCCAACCCGGAGAGACAAACATCATCTGCCGGGATGCAAAAGCAAGTCTCCGCTTCTACCGGGATGTTCTCGGCTTCACACTCGTCGAGAAAGAGAATGGCGCCGTCCGTCTCTCGGCGGCGGGCAGAACCTATCTTCTCCTCCCTTTTGCAACGGAACCGAGAACGGAGCATTCCTACTGCGCAACTCCCGAGTTCTCTCTCGACCTCTACGTCGAGAACCTTGAGGAGGCGTACGCATACCTCAAAGAGCACGATGTGCAGTTTATCAGGGAGTGGGAGAAAGGGAAGCCGAGCTGCATCATCCGCGATCCCGACGGTCTGGTTATTGAAGTCATTCAGGCATAGCCTATCCATCATATCGGTCAAACGACGACAATGAACGCTATAGCGAACCGGGGAATCCATCCTCTGCTGATCGCCCATCGGGATAATCCCGCAGCAATTCTGCGCCGGGTTTCAGACGCCGATCCTCTCCGCCTGCTGGTCAGCGGCTGCATCGCCGGACTCCCGGTCGGAATCGACGGAACCGACTACGGCATGGGAGGATGTCTCGACGAACTCCTCTCCCTCCGTTCGATCCGGCCCTTCACCTTCTGTCCGGAGACGACCGCTCTCGGAGTGCCCCGAAACATGCCGGACATCCACGGAGGCGACGGATTCGACGTACTCGACGGGAAAGCCCGGGTGCTGGACGAACTCGGGAACGATCTGACCGACGGGATGATTCTCGGTGCTGAAAAGATGGCCGAATATGCGCGGGCCGAACGGATCGAACTGGCCGTCCTGACCGATATGAGCGCCGCCTGCGGATCGCAGGTCATCTCCGACGGATGCAGGCTCGTCGAAGACCGGAAGTATCGCAAAGGGGTCGGAACGGCGACCGCCCTTCTGCTGCGCAACGGCATCCCGGTCGTCAGTCAGCGGGATTACCGGACGCTCGGACTGATTCGCGCACACCTCGATCCGGCATACGTTCCCGCTCCTTCACTAATCGACCATCATCAGAATACATGGTACCGGGAATATTTCGGGGAGCAACCGTCTGGACAAGAGGCGCCGTAAGGGCCGCGCTCACTCTTCATCCGACACTCCCTTCTCCGGACACAGAGGACATCTCAAACGATATGCAAAAGGCTCTACAACTCATTCGGATTTCTCCTTCCGGTCTTCCCGCCTCGGAGATCGGAGACCTTCCCCCGATCGCAACCGAAACAGGGGCCGACTTTGCGGCTTTCTTCCGGACCGTAGGATTTCAGCCTCCGTGGGTCGGCTACTTCGCGCTGGTCGGAGAAAAGTGCGTCGGGGTCTGCGCATTCAAGGGGCCGCCGATGGAGAACCGTGTGGAGATCGCCTACTTCACGTTTCCGGAACATGAAGGGGAAGGATATGCAACCGGCATGGCCCGCAGCCTGGTCGACATCGGACAAAAGACCGATCCGCAACTGATTATCGCCGCGCAGACGCTTCCGCAGGAAGGAGCCTCAACGGCGATTCTGCAAAAGCTCGGTTTTCGATTGGTCGGAACGGTCGATCACCCGGAGGATGGCGAAGTCTGGGAGTGGCGGTATGAGAAAAGAGCATAACCATCAACAGAACAGAGAACACATGATATCGGCAACCGGAGAATTTGAAGTCCATCTGAACCCTATGGAACCGTACGCATCGGGGAGTGAGGGAATCACCCTCGGCCGCATGTCGATCGACAAGACGTTCCGGGGAGATCTTGAAGCGGAGAGCAAAGGGGAGATGCTGAGCGCACGGACGCCGGTTCAGGGATCGGCGGGCTATGTGGCCCTTGAACAGGTTACCGGCACGCTCGGCGGAAAGCGGGGGACGTTTGTCCTGCAGCATTTCGGCGTGATGAACGGTGGGGAGAACCGGCTTGTGCTGGAAGTGGTTCCCGACTCCGGGACGGGGGAGCTGGCGGGGTTATCGGGACGGATGGAGATCATCGTCGAGGAGGGGAAGCATCGATACGAGTTCGGGTATGCTTTGGCCGGGGCTTCAGAATAGATGGTACACGGATGAGACGGATCGGACGGATTTGCGCAGATGCTGATCCGTGCGGATCCTGCGTTCCATCCGCGTCATCCGTGTACGATTTCATCCACACGTTCAATCAACACAACCATGTCCGCACACAACACCTGGTTCGACGACGAAACATTCTGGGAAGCAACGTTCGATTCGATGTTCCCCGCCGAACGCCTGGAGGCGGCCGAACGTGAAGTCGACGGATTGATGGAGCTGACCGGACAGACCGACGGTCCGGTTCTCGACCTGGCCTGCGGTCCCGGCAGGCACAGCGTCCGCTTTGCGCAGCTTGGATTCGATGTCACCGGCGTCGACCTGAGTCCGTTCCTCCTTGCGAAAGCCCGGAATCACGCAGAGGATCAGTGAGTCGGGGTCGAGTGGGTGGAGTCGGACATGCGGGATTTTCTCCGTCCGAACACCTACGCTCTGGCCGTCAATCTTTTCACGGCGTTCGGATATTTCCGCGAGCACGAGGAGAACATGCGCGTCCTGCGGAACGTCCACGAGAGTCTGCTCCCGGGGGGAACGTTCGTGATCGACGTCGCCGGGAAGGAGATTCTGGCCCGCATCTTCCAGCCGACCGGATCGAGCGAGATACCGGGGACCCTCATCATCCAGCGCCGCAACGTCACCGATGACTGGAGCAGAATGGAGAACGTGTGGATAGCGATTCAGGGGGAGAAAATTCGCTCCTACAGAGTCGATCACTGGATCTATTCGGCCCGCGAACTGAAGTTGATGATGGGGGAAGTCGGATTCGGAGAGGTTGCGGCCTACGGCGATTTCTACGGTGCCCCCTACGGCACCGGAGCGGCCCGGCTTGTGGTGGTGG
>CAMLOB010000588.1 GCA_946481475.1 uncultured Chlorobiota bacterium
CACGCGCAATCGTCTGGCTGCACTGAAGGCGTCCTACGATCCTTCAGAACAGACCGAACAGCGGCTGGAGCAGCAACTGGCTCTCTACGCAGAGCACCTGCGACAGATCCGGCAGCAGATCAGCAGCCTGATCGACGAGGACCCGCAGTTGCGTGATCGGATTGCCACGCTGGAGCAGATCAAGGGGGTCTCTCGCACGACGATCCTGAATGTTCTGGCTGAGACCAACGGCTTTGCGCTGGTTCGCCGCTCGAATCAGTTGATCAGCTACGCGGGTCTGGACATCGTCGAGTCACAGTCGGGTCAGCATCGGGGAAAGAGCCACATCAGCAAGCGGGGCAACCGACGTCTGCGTACGGCACTCTACATGCCGGCGTTGGCGGCGATCCGCTGTGACCCGGTGATGCGGAGCTTCTACCAGCGGTTGTCTCAACGCTACGCCACCTCAAAGAAACCGGCGATCATCGCCGTGGCCCGCAAGCTCCTGCGGGTGATCTTTGCGCTGTGGAAGAACCCGCAACCCTACGATCCTCAGAGGCTTCTGGCGCAGGGAGCCGAGGCCGGGGCATAGAGAAAATCCGACCAGCCTATCATATTTGATGCACTTTTTCCTTGCTTGGCAACACAGTACCTTCGTGTTGATGACCCACCAAAGCACCAGGAACACAAAGGTTCGTCACGATGACAAAGGGGATGCCGGTGCTGTGCGCAGATCACACCCGCGTCAATCTGTCCGATCCGTGTACGACTTCATCGAGCCTTCAGGAAGCCGGATTCAGCGTCGTGATCGAAAGCGTTTCGTTCTCCGACGGAGGATCTTCCCCAAGCAAGACGTAACCGTTATACAGCCAGATGATCGCCTGATCCTGATACCGGTCGTTCATCGGCTGTCCGCTCTGTCCGGTGGAGAGGACGCTTCGGAGGAAGACGGCGGTGTCGGCGAAATCGACGATCTGCCGCATCGATGGGCCAAGCTCCATTTCATACGGCTTGTTGAAATTCCACTCGCCGTTGTTCAATGTGGTGGTTGATCCTCCAACCTCAAACGGCCCGATGTTGACGACGTTCCGGAGGATTTCCTGAGCCGAGAAGGGATGTCTGAACGTCAGTGTGTGGGCCTTGCCGAATTGCCAGTCGGAGAATTCCCATGAATCGAATCGCGCGTGAAGCGAGTCGAGCGCATCGCCGAGCGATTTGCGCAGAATGTCGTCCCGGACCTCCCGCTGCGGAGTGCTTCTGTCGTCGAACCACCGGCTGTCGGTCATCAAATGACGCCGGATGTTCTTCAGCGGGAAGAGAGCGATCAATTGGAAGTGGCGGAGCAGGTCCGGTCCCATCTCATCGTTCCAGGTTCGCCTGAAGACGATCTGTGCCCACTCGGCGGCGATCATCGCCTGCGGAGATTCGGCCCCCATCTCACCATCCCACGTTCTCAACAATCCCAATGCTTCGCGAACCTTGCTTCCCTGTTCGGTGCTGTCGGGGAAGGCGCGAATCAGAAATTCCACCATGTATCGCATATGTTCGGAGAGAACGTCCCCCTGCATCTGCACGCAGTCGATCACCTCGAAGGTGTTCCCCTCGGAAAGATATTCCTCCATCCTGATTGCGCGCGACGGATCGACCCAGAGTCCGGCCAGCGGGACCTGAAGCGAGTTTGAGGGTTTGTTGTTTGCACTTGCGATGTAGCCCTGGGCCGGATTGCTCAGCGTCGGCAATGCGGAGACCGGACGCGATCCCGTCCAGTTGTACCGGCTTTCCCAGCCGGGGTTGATCCTGTAGGGATCGGCGGCGTTCCGGATCGGCGTCCGCAGAGAGGGGACGTAGCCGATGGTTCCACGGCGGTCGGCGTAGAGGAGGGAGAGTCCGGGAATGCCCCCGTGCGACAGGCCTTGCCTGAATTGTTCGAAGTTCCTTGCGTTGTTGATCTGCTGCAATGCCGTCAGTTCCTGCGTCACGTCCCGACCAAGCCAGCGGATGGCCAGAGCAAAACTGTCGGCCGGAGTCGAGACCAGAGCGGCGGCGACCGTTGAGTCGAGCAGAGGAGGGGAGTAGGTGGTGATCAGATCGCGTAGATCCGAGATCAGAGGACCTTGCCGACTGGTCCGGATCTCGATCGGCGTCGGCAGAAGTTTTCCGGGGTGGCGGATGTCGCGCGAGTAGATCGTGTCGAGGATCACCTCAAGCTGTTCCCATTTCCCGTCGTGCAGAACCTGATCCTTTTTCTTCGTGTTCAGCCGTTCCAGATAGAAATCGGTCTCGTCCGCCATCAGATTCGTAATGCCCCAGGCAATGTCGTTGTTCCGACCGGAGAGGACAAAAGGCATACCGGGAATCGTGACGCCGGCGACGGTCCGGTCTCCGGTTTTGATGACCGCCTGATACCACTTCACCGGTGCCGAAAGCTGAAGGTGGGGATCGTTTGCAAGGATCGGTTTCCCTCCGGTTGTCCGATCTCCTGCAATCACCCACGCGTTCGAACCGACGCCTGATCCGCCGATTCCGATATCTCCCCGCATCTTCCGGTCGAACTCCATCATCACGTCCATGCTTCGCAGAAATGCGGCCGCACCGCTGTCGACCCGTCGTGCCGTTCCTGAGTCGGAAGAGGATGTTCCGGTGGAATCGGATGCCGTCGAATCGGTTGTGTCGGGCCGGACCGTTCCGGCCCGCAACGCCTCAAGCTGCGGTTCGGGACGCTGTCCTCCCGGAATGATGGTCGGGCCGTAGCTGGGATACCAGGGCATGATCTCTTCCAGCAATGCCGAATCGACTTTCGTCGCCAGACGTTCGAAGAGGAGATCGGTCCAGAGGGCGGTGTTCTGTTCCCAGCCCAGAAGCCGGACCACCATCACCGTGTGGACCGGTGTCCAGGGTTCCGGCTCGTATTGCAGAGCGTCGAACTCGAACGGGTAGCGTCCCTTATGCGTTTCGATAAAGCGATTGACGCCGCGACAGTAGGCTTCGACGGTGGACTTTGTGCGGGGGGGCATCTGTGCGAGGATTCTCTCGGCGATCCGTTCGAATCCGAT
>CAMLOB010000589.1 GCA_946481475.1 uncultured Chlorobiota bacterium
CTTCAGAAGGGTTGATTTCCCTGAACCGTTGCGTCCGGTGATCCCGAGACAATCTCCCCGCTTCAACTCAAGCGAGATATCGGTCAGGACCGGACGGAGATCATACTCCTTGGAGATATGTTCGGCCTTCAGTTGCAGCGTTGCCCTTGTCGATTCTTCCGTTCGGCTCATTTCCTGACAACGGCAAATTTTCCGACGGAAGGTTCGCTCCCGTTGATTGCCAGTGTGTAGATATAGACGCCGCTCGGAGCAAGATCTCCTCCGGCGATCTTGCCGTCCCAGATCACTCCCTGCACGTTGTTGAGTGTCTCCAGACCGGGACGCCGGACCTCGGCCACTTTGGTCATGGCGGTAGAATAGATGTCGAGAGCCACGTTGGTGATCTCGATGCCGTTCAGCGAAACGGCAAAGACCATCTGATCGGCGCCGTCGTTGATGAAGGGCTGTGGTGACGGATTGGCCGTCACGAAAATTCCCGGACTTCCGTTGAAGAGCGTCTCCACACAGAAATCCTGATGGGGGGCCTCCAGCTTGTAGTACAGCGTGCCGTTGCGATAAAGGATCGGCGTGTAGTCGGCCTGCGGTGTCTGGCTGACGTAGAGAGTGAACTCCTCGGCCGCCGCGACCGCAAAGCCCCCCTTGCCGAGATCCGACCGTCCGTTCGTGATGAGAAAATCGACCGTATCGGGATCGAATCGTTCCTCGCGTGGAATCAGAATTCTCCAGAGTCCGAACGCAAGGGGGGAGAGATTCCCCGGAATCACTTTCTCGACTCCCTCATCGAGGATCTTGATTTCCACCGGCTTGATTGTCGGATACTGACTTGCTTTCGCAAAGAAGCTGGTGTCGGCGGCATTCGCTCCGGTATAGTAACTCCAGCGGGCAAACGTGCAGTAGCTGTTGGTCAGATTCAGCCCGGCGTTCCTCGCCTTCAGGGCTGCGTCGATTGCGTCGAACGATCTGCCGGTCCGCTTGAATTCATTCCAGATTTCCAGCACGATATCGTTATCAAGCTGCTGGGCAATCGACAGCAGATAGTGCATGTGGGCGTAACCGGTGTAGTTGTCGCCGACATTGTGTGTCGAGAACGGATATTGTTGCGGAGCGAGGAGGAAGTTATTGAAATAGAAACGGTAATCGTTCAGGTCGGGATGCACCTTGTATTCCATCCAGGTCGAGGTCGCCTCGTAGAGAGCCGCCTGCGAGTAATCGGCAAGATAGGCGGAGAACTGGACGATATGGTGAAACTCATGGGCCGTCGTCACGCGAAGGCCGGCAATGCCGGGAGTCGGATAGCCCCTGTAGTCGTTGTCGAGGACCAGATATCCCACCTGCCGGTTGCCGGAGATATCCGCTTCCGGCTGCGCAAGTCCGTAATAGTTTCTGCTCAGTTCGGTGATAAAGACATCGATGCGTTCATCAATACCGCCGACTCCCGGTGCAACGTTGTCCGGCGGAGGGACGGCATATCCACACTCTTCAATTTCCTTCTGCCAGGCAAATTCCATGTAGTAATCGACCGAATCGATATAGTCCGGAATCCCGTTGTTGTTCTGGTCAATCAGGTCTGGGGCATTGCTTCCGGTCACATCGTAATGAATCCTGAAATGTCCGTCCCGGCTGACGATGTTCCGCTGCATGTTCGGTCGGGCCTGCGTCTTCAGCTCCCGTAGAAGATCTTTTCCCTTCTCGTCCAGCTTCTCTTCCTCTGCAAGCAATTGCCAATAGAGAAACGTGCCGCAACCGGGGCGTTCACCCGAGAGGTGATCGTGGTCGGCGTGTCCCGGATCGTTCTGCTGAGCGCGAAGTGTTGTGGTGATCGGGGCGATCAGTACCAGTGCGGCAAGGGCTGTCCATCTCATCCTGTTCATGAGTTACCTCACGGGGTTGGTGTATAACGTGACGTATGAAGATTGTCGAGACGGTTCCGTTCATCAAGGCGTGTCTGGCGTCGGACTCCGGCTGACTCAAAGCGACGGAGTTCTTCCTGCGTTTCCGGGACGATCGGTCGCGCCGGAACCGGCTTGTTC
The DNA here is from genome assembly GCA_946481475.1 of uncultured Chlorobiota bacterium. The sequence goes on from CAMLOB010000589.1 coordinate 2,031, forward strand.
TCCTCATCGATTCCGACAAAAGTCAGATAGGCGGTGTTGGCGTGGAATCGCGTGCCGTTTCTCGGATTCTCCACTTCCACCCGAACGCCGACCTCCATCGATGTGTTGAACGCCCGATTGACCGATGCCTTCAGGATAACGATCGACCCGAGTTTGATCGGAGCGTGAAAACTCATGTTATCCACTGCGGCGGTGACGCAGACCCGACCGGCGTGGCGCATTGCGGCCAGAGCTGCGGCGATATCGATCCAGTGCATCAATCTGCCTCCCAGCAGATTCCCGAGCTGATTCGTATCGTTCGGCAGCACCAGTTCGGTCATCTCGACTTTTGAATCGGTGACCCTTTTATGCCGTTCCGTTCTCGGAGCGGCTTCCGTCTCGTTTATCGATGACATGCTGTTTTAACTTCCTTGACCGTTGACTTCCGTGCTTGCGATTCCTTCCTGTGCTTCCCGGCTTCCCTGAAGGGCCAGTTGGTAGTAGACCGTTTCGGGATAGCGTTCGATGACCCTCTGAAAATAGATTTCCGCCGCCTTGAACTCCCCGCGATCCAGATACTGCTGAGCCACCGAGTAATCGCGTTGGGCCAGGCGTGTCCGCAGGTCGACGATCCGTTGCTGCACCGTCTGGGCCAGCGTATCGCTCGGGAAATACTGAAGGAACGCCCGGTACTGTCTGATTGCCGTCTCGGTCTGGCTCTGATCCCGCTCGAACTGCGGGGAGACCTTGTAGTAGCACTCGCCGGTCATGTACAGAGCCTGTTTGTAGAGAGGGCTGCCGGGAAAATCGTTCAGCACCCGACTGTAGTGGAATGCGGCTACCCGGTATTCTTCCTGGCGATAGAACGACTCGGCCAGATAGAACTGTGCGTCGTCGGCGTACTCGCTTGCCGGGTCCTGAAGGAGAATAACCTCGAACAACTCCTGTGCCTTCTGGTAATTCTCGTCGGCCAGTTCCTCCATCTTCTCCAGCCGGGCCTTGTTCTTCGGGCTGAG
>CAMLOB010000590.1 GCA_946481475.1 uncultured Chlorobiota bacterium
TGCGTTCCTTCAAGTTTCTTCACGCACTTGTCGATCGCCTTCTCGATCCGTTCCTTCAACTCCGTGTCCCCTTCTGCGTGGGGAAGAATCTTTCCGAAGAACTGGGCGGCCATCGAGACGTCGATGTGCCGGCCAAGTTTACGCTGCGGTTGCGTGCCGGTCTGATCGGTGATCTGCGAACCCTCATCGGGCGAGTCCTCGACGGCTTCGAGAAGATATTCGAGCGCCTTGCGAAGGTTCTCGCTGTATTCTCCTTCGCTCAGTGTGTTGCCGGTTCTGATCAGGGCCATTCCGGCAAGTGCGGTCGTTGCCGGGTCAACCTCGACGGTGTGCGGATCCCGAATCTGCTGGGCGGTATACTGTCCGGCTCCCCAACCGCCGTTCGGCCCCTGTGCCGTCGCCAGCCATTCCAGTCCCTTGTCCACATATTCCGGAAGCATGGCGTTGATATCGGTCTGGCCTTCCGGAGTTTCCGGAACCGGAAGGAGAAAAGCCCTCTGCGCTTCACGATCCGTCTTGCCGTTGTAACCGAAAAAGCCGAGGCTTGCCGCGATCAGTCCGAGCAGGACCGATCCGATCTGTAGTGATCCCATAATAATTGTTCGATGGTTTGAGTGAACATCCAGATTGAATGCGGCCCGGAATCCTGTGTACACTTCCCGGTGGGATCGAGCCTGACTGTTCAGATAGTCGGGTCAGAGACGTAGGGGAGAAGAGTTGTGACATCGCAGAAACAAGTCCCACACAAAACGACGAAGGCACATCCCGGCTGTCCGGATGTGCCTTCGCAAAACAGAGGTAAGAAAGGAAACGCGAACGTCCTACAGATCCTGGTAGACCTCGCTCCCTTTCTCGACAAACTCCCTGGCCTTCTCCTTCATCCCTTCTTCCAGTGCTTCCGAATCACCGAGTCCATGCTGCGCGGCATATTCCCGGACATCCTGCGTGATCTTCATCGAGCAGAAGTGGGGGCCGCACATCGAGCAGAAGTGAGCGACTTTCGACGATTCTTTCGGCAGAGTCTCGTCGTGATATTCACGCGCGCGGTCCGGGTCCAGGCTCAGGTTGAACTGATCGTTCCAGCGGAACTCGAATCGGGCTTTCGACAATGCATCGTCCCGCACCTGTGCGGCCGGATGTCCCTTGGCGAGATCGGCGGCATGAGCGGCGATCTTGTATGCGATGATCCCCTCGCGGACATCATGCTTGTTCGGCAACCCGAGGTGTTCCTTCGGCGTCACGTAGCAGAGCATCGCCGTACCGAACCATCCGATCATGGCAGCACCGATGGCGCTGGTGATATGATCGTATCCCGGAGCGATGTCGGTCGTCAGCGGACCGAGCGTGTAGAACGGAGCCTCGCTGCAGACCTCGAGCTGTTTCTCCATGTTTTCCCGGATCAGGTGCATCGGGACGTGTCCCGGTCCTTCGATCATCACCTGACAGTCCATCTCCCACGCCACATTCGTCAGTTCGCCCAGTGTCTCCAGTTCGGCGAACTGTGCGGCGTCGTTCGCATCGGCGATCGAGCCGGGACGAAGCCCGTCTCCCAGGGAAAAGCTGACATCGTAGGCCCGCATGATCTCGCAGATCTCGCGGAAGTGCGTGTAGAGGAAGCTCTCCTGATGATGTGCCAGACACCACTTCGCCATGATCGATCCGCCTCGCGAGACAATGCCGGTCAGCCGGTTTGCCGTCAGCGGAACGTAGGGGAGGCGGACACCGGCGTGGATCGTGAAGTAGTCGACTCCCTGCTCGGCCTGTTCGATCAGCGTATCGCGGAAGATTTCCCAGGTCAGTTCCTCGGCCTTGCCGTCGACCTTTTCCAATGCCTGGTAGATCGGCACGGTTCCGATCGGGACGGGGGAATTCCGCAGAATCCACTCCCGCGTTTCATGAATGTTCTTTCCGGTCGAAAGGTCCATCACCGTATCGGCCCCCCAGCGGATGCCCCAGGTCATCTTCTCCACTTCTTCCTCGATCGAACTGGTGACTGCGGAGTTGCCGAGGTTGCAGTTGATCTTCACCAGAAAATTCCGTCCGATAATCATCGGCTCAAGTTCCGGGTGGTTGATGTTTGCCGGGATGATGGCACGTCCCCGTGCCACCTCGTCGCGGACAAATTCCGGCGTGATGATATCGGGAATGACCGCTCCCAATCCCTCACCCCGATTCTGCGGTCTCGTCGGAATTTGTCTCTCACGCCGAAGTTCTTCCAGTTTCATGTTCTCCCGAATGGCAACGAACTCCATCTCCGGCGTGATGATCCCCTGCTTCGCATAGCTCATCTGTGTGACGGATTTGCCCGGAAGGGCGCGGCGGGGTTTGCGGATGTGGCGGAACCGCAGGTCGGCGGTCTTCGGATCATTCATCCGTTCAATGCCGTAGCTGCTGCTGAGTTCATCCAGCACTTCGGTATCTCCACGTTCCTCGATCCACCCGGTCCGCAGTGCCGGCAGTCCTTCCCGCACGTCGATGTCAATTGTCGGATCGGTCCAGGGACCACTGGTGTCGTAGACGGCAACTGACGGATTCCGTTCGGCGCCGAACGAGGCCGGCGTGTCGTCCAGCGTGATCTCCCGCATCGGAACCCGGATATCGGGTCGGCTCCCCTCGACGTAGATTTTTTGCGAACAGGGAAACTGTTCTACCCGTACCTGCTCCGGCAGAGCGTCGGCTTTGCCGTTCCGCTGTGTTCCGTTTGTCTTCATGTTCTTCTCCGGCTTGTATTGCTGTTGATTGATGTGTTCCCTGCCTCATCATGTTCTCCACCACAGGAAGAAAGAAAGGGCAACCGGAACATGCGTCTGAAGTGCCCCTCTTCGTTCTGTCTGCCGTGGTGATCTTTTCGGTGAGCCGGTTACGAATGGAGGGGGAAGATGAAGAAAGGAGTCTGGTCCATGCTTCCCTCCGCCGGTTCTAACCGGATCAGGTTCAAAGGGTGCTTCTCAGTCCGTCTGTTTGTGCGACGGACGCCCCCAGCAGTCGATATGGT
>CAMLOB010000591.1 GCA_946481475.1 uncultured Chlorobiota bacterium
CCAGAGCCAGAGCGATCTCGAACGGAATGCCGTCCTTGTCGCTGAACTCCCGCACCTCAAAGTCGGCAATCTCGAAAACCTTTCCCCCATCGCCGATCTGTTCGTTCAGACCGCTCCAGATCTCCTTGTAATCTTTCGTCCCCTTGTAATAGGGAGGAGCGAGATTCGAGATAAAATTTCCCTGCGGATCCATCACCCGCGTGTAGGCCAGAACCGAGTCGGGGAAGGGATCGGAATTGATCCGCCAGACGTTCAGTTGAAGATTGTCTCCGTCCGACTCCGAATAGGGACGGGTTCCGGTCATGTAAACACGGGCCGAATCATCGTCCGGACTGTTGTCAATCACCGGTTTGATCGCATCATCGAACGACCGGCAACCGGGAGCGGCCTGGAGGAGGAGACAACAGAGAAGAGAAAAACCAATTGTGCGAAACTGCATGCGTGCGATATTCATAAAAAAAATTCCGATCAATATCGGGGTGATCATTTTCACCACGTGTCGGAGAGATTACGACGGATACCCGTCAAGGCGCAAGGGAAAAATCCCGATCTTTCGGGTCGGAATGACGATTCCATCCCCGCATTGTCACACCCCTCTTTTTTCTCCCGACCGACGAGCGGACGAAAGTTAGCCGAAAGAACTGTATTTTCCCCGAACGTTTTGATAGAATGCTCATAACTTCTCAGCAAGGCATCTCTGCCCGCTATGATTGACCAATTGAACAATTCAGCACTACTCTCAACGGCTCTCGAATCACGGCTTGCACGGATCGAGGAACTGATCGGCGACCTTCACGAATGGATGCGCTCCGAACAGGTGGCGTCGCTGCCGGGAAACTACCGACAACTTTTCTCCCATCTGGTCTCGAACGATTTCGAGCGGCGCTATGCCGCGCAGATCACGCGCTCGATCCACCAGGCCAAGGGAGGGCGCGATCTGAACGCGAACGAACTCCGGCGCGCGGCGATCGAGGAGATCAACGCAAACATCCGGACGATGGAAGAGGCGCTGCCGAGAATTCGACGACGGGAACCGGGAGAACGTCCCTACATTATCGCCCTTGTCGGCTCCTCCGGTGCGGGCAAGACAACGATGATGTACAAGCTGGCGGTCCGCGCTGTGCTGAACCACGGGTTGCGCGTAAAGATCATCTCGTGCGACACCTACAAGATCGGTTCGGTCGAAGGGGTGCAGACGATTGCCGACATCCTGAAGGTTCCGGTCGGCGTGGCGTTCGAGGCCGCCGAAGTCAGCTCCCTGATCGAGGACTCGGACGTCGATCTGGTGATCGTCGACACGGCCGGACGTTCCGACAGGCCCTCACGCGAAGAGCTGGAGGGCTTCATGGCTGCGGCCAATCCGAGCGAAATCCATCTGGTCCTCTCCTCCACCATGAGCAGTCGTGCAATTCAGGACACGGCAGCACTCTTTCTCGGGGAGAAGATTCGCTACATCACCTTCACGAAACTGGACGAGGCCCCGTCGCTCGGGGCGATGATCTCCTCGCTCAACTGGATCGGTCTCCCGCTCGGCTATCTCTCCACCGGAACGGTCATCCCGGACGATCTGCTCCCCTCGGCCGACGTCAATACCGGGGAGTGGGCCGTTGACGGACTCCCACTGGTCGATCACAATCCGGAGGCAAGCCATGTATAGAACAAACTTCCTGGCTGCGTCGCTTCTTCTTTCTCTTTTGCTTTTCTCTCCGCTCTACGGACAGGAAGCGAAGATCGAGGACATTCTCTGGAAGGGGAGCGACTTCATCATACAGTTCAGCGATTCGCTCGACTACGAGGTCGATCTCGTCGAAACCGATTCGGCAAACCTTGTGATCAGACTCTCGGCCCCGCTGGCCACAGCAGAGCGCTCGGACAAGGGTCCGAACGGACTGAAGGCCACCCTCTCGCGAGGGGAGTCGGGTGACGTCCGTGTGCTGACGATTCAGGGGGAGAAGCGATTCGGCTACTCGACCCTCTGGCGTCCGTACACCCACCGACTGGTTGTCCACACCTTTCCCGACTGGACGAAGTTGAGCTTCACCGAAGGGGAATACCATCGCGGACTGAACGCTCTGGAACTTGGGCAGGCCGATGTGGCACAGCGGTATCTGAGTCAGGTGATCGCCACCGATTCCTCCGGAGCCCTTGCCCGCCAGGCATCTTCAGTCCTCGGTCTGATCTATGCAGCGGAAGGGAAAGATTCGCTTGCCCGCATCTATCTGACCCCGCCACTCGGACCGGACGATTATATGGCCCTTGCCGGAATCGCCCGGCGTGCGGGAGATACGGCCGAGGCTGCAAAGAACGAGGCTCTGTTTGCCGACAACCTGAAAGGATATCCGGAATCGACCGGAGGGAACGTCCCACCGACCGACCCGGAACCGAATCAGACAGAGAGCCGGGCCGATAACGACGGCGACGTCGGCACGTTGCTGAAAAGCTGGAAAGGTCTTCTGCTGATCGGTCTGATCGCCCTGGTGGTGATCGGTCTGGCCGTCTGGTTCGCCCGGAAGCCGGAGCCGGAACGGAAACGTCCGGAAGAAGCGAAACCGCAAGAGAACCGGACGCCTGAAACGACCACCGGAACTTCAGAATCGCCGACGACAACCGTCGCAGCCGAACCTCCGCCGGGATCGGAGACTCACATTCCCTCCGGGACGGCACTCCCGGAATCGGAACTCCCCTCCCCCCGGGAAGAGGTCCATCCGGAGTATATCACACAACCCGAGTCGGTTTCCCGAACTCCTTCCGGGGAAAGAACCTCGGCCCAGGCCGAACAGCTTCGCAGACGCATGACCTCAACGCCGGGAGAATCGCCGGGAGAGAGGAAAGCGGAGCAAAACGTTCGAGCGGATGAGGGGGATGACGAGTCGACGATCAGCGAGGCCCGGAAGCTGAACGTATCGCGGGATTATGTGGAGTTGCGGAACAGGATTGCTGCGTTGCGGCAGAAGATTGACGACAAAAGTTAGGACCGACGGGAGAAGCCGTCCG
>CAMLOB010000592.1 GCA_946481475.1 uncultured Chlorobiota bacterium
GCAGGAGCATGACGATGCCGGTAACACCGCGCACCCACAGGCTCTCGGCAAGGGCGATATCGGCCGGGTTATTCCACTTGTCGAGGAAACCGTCGTGGATACCGTAGTCGGGTGCCCGCATCGGAACCACCGTATCTCCCATCGAATACCGGATGCTCGCATTCCGATCGAACGCATCGGGACGATTCCGCTCACCGTATCCGTTTCTGTGGCAGGCGACGGCACAGGTATTCAAGGCCCCCGCATAATTGGGACCTCCCGAGCGATAGAGGAGCGTGGCCGTCGGGCGAATCACCTTGTCGCTGTGATCGCTGAACTCGTAGATCCCGGCAAATGAAATCGATGCGGTCTTTGTGTAGTGGCAGTTCACACACTGGCTGTGCCGGTTCAGATGTTGCGCATGAAGGTTGAACTCCTGCCCGTTGCGCAATTCTGTGTTGGCGTAACCGGCATGACACCCGAATGCGACACATCCATCCCCTTTCTTCAGCGAGTACCAGTTCCGGTCCAGTTGATAGGGATACTCCGTATTCCTGTGCGGCTTATGGCAGTCGAAACAGCCTCCCGGAAAGACATGCTCCCGGTAATGGCCCGATCTCCAGTAATCCTGACCCTGCTGGTGATGGGCCAGCGAGGTCACACGGTCGTTCCAGTAACTGCCGTCGGCCGTAGGGTGGCGAATAAAATCGTTCAGTTCAAGGCGGGGAAGGTACGGAAGTTCGTTGGCGTCGTCGTACTGATAGCGATGGATATTTTCAGTACTCCGGTGTCTGTTGTGACACTGATTGCAGAGGTCGAGTTTCCGGTCGGTCCAGTAGCGGGAAGTATCCCTCGTATCCCACAGTGCCGGATTCAGTTGCTCCTGATACGCCCGGTTTGCCGTATCGGCCACATGAAGCGATCCAGGTCCGTGACAGCTTTCGCATCCGACAGCGATATTGATGTCCCTGATGGCCGAGTCGGTCCCGTCGGAGCCGACCCACCGGGCCTTCCAGTCATCAACCGAATCGTTCAACCGGATATGATCCAGATCGAACCCGTTGACGTGGCAGGCCGCGCAGTCGTGATCCCAGGAGAGTTCCAGAAGGGTATCCGATCCCCGCTCGTGGAAGAAGATTGCGTTCTTGACTGTCTCGAAGTAATACCAGCGGTACTGATCTACAAAAGCCACTTTCCCGCTGATCGTTTCGGTATCGCCGTAGGAATTCAGCACATACTGGAACGGGACAGGATAATAACGGCCGTCGAGCTCGACAAGAAACCGCTGCAGCCAGCCATTGCCGCCGTAATTGTAGACGATACTCAGCCATCCCGTGGAATCGGCATACGTACCGTTGGTCCTCAACTGCATGAAATACCGGTCTTTCGTCCCCTGCTTGCTCAGATCGATGAAGAGCGTATTCCCGACCGAATCCTGTCCCTTCGTCTCGATCACATACAGAGTCGTATCCCTCTCGAACCATTCGTCAATGATGACATTCTCCGGCGTAGGACGATTGTGAATGTTGGCGTGCATGGTCTTGCGGAATTCGGCCTCCCCCTCGTAAACATTATCTTCATAGTCGACATGGCAACCCGCTTCCACACAGGTCTGCCAGCCGACGTAGGTGGCTTCCTCTCCGGAAGGTCGGGAGTCGGTTGAGGTAATCCCCAGACCGACTCCCAGAACTATCGCCGACAAGAAGATACTCAACAGAACAATGGATGAACTGTTCCTCATGAGTCCCCCTGCCCCTGATCGGGGCGATTGTTGAACTATCGCTGAACAACGACCGACTTCGAGCTGCTGAAAGTCTCGCCGGTAACGCGGACGAAGTAGACGCCGCCGACAACCGGGTTGTTCGCCTCATCGATCAGTTCCCATTCGTCGCTGTACGATCCGGGCGTAATCCGGGCATCGGCGATGGTCCGGACCAGCTTGCCGCGACTGTCGTAGATCCTGAGCAGGACATTCTGCGTCCGCTGGACATCATACTTGATCGTCACGACGCTGACCGCAGGGTTCGGCGCAAGCGAAGTGATGCCCGAACCGGTCGTCACGGCATCTCCCTCGCGAACCGACATCACATAATGCGGATAGAGTCTCTTGAACCCTTCCCACAGACTGTCGGCCAGATCAAGGTCGGCCTGGTTATTCCACTGATCGACAAACTTGTCCTGGATGTCGTAGTCGGGTGCCCACATCGGAACCACCGTGTCCCCCATCGAATAGCGGATGCTGGCATTTCTGTCGAAGGCATTCGGGCTGTTCCGATCGCCGTAGCCGTTGCGGTGACAGCCGGCAGCACAGGTATTCGGCATACCGACCGGACTGCCGTTCTTGTAATCCCTGGTCGCCGTCGGACGAAGCACCTTGTCGCTGTGATCGGTAAACTCCAGCGAACCGGTAAAGGCAATCGTCGCCGTCTTCGTGTAGTGACAGTTGACGCACTGGCTGTGCTGGTTCAGATGCTGTGCGTGAAGATTGAACTCCTGTCCGTCCTTCAACTGAGTGTTGGCGAAGTTGGGATGGCATCCGAATGCCACGCACCCCTCACCCTTCTTCAGCGAGTACCAGTTGCGGTCCAACTGATAAGGATAGTCCGTGTTGTTGTGGGCAGTGTGGCAGTCAAAGCAGCCGTTCTTGAAAATATGGTCCGCATAATGCTTCGAACGCCAGTAATCCTGTCCCTGCTGATGGTGGGCGCTGGAGGTCTTTCCATCCCCCCAGTAGCGGGCCTGCTTGACCGTATCGAAGACAAAGTCTTTCATGACCATACCCGGCATGTAGGGCTCACCGTTGGCGTCGTCATAGGGATAACCGTGCAGGCGCTCGGTACTGTTGTGTCGGTTGTGGCACTGATTGCAGAGATCCAGCTTCCTGTCGGTCCAGTAACGCGATTCCTCGGTCAGATCCCAGCGTTGCGGCGAGAGTGCCTTGATGTACTCATCGTTCTCCGGATCGGCAACGTGAAGCGACCCCGGTCCGTGACAGCTTTCGCAACCGATGGCGAT
>CAMLOB010000593.1 GCA_946481475.1 uncultured Chlorobiota bacterium
GTCGTGCTCCGGCCGCTCAGGTTGTCCTCGGTCACCACACTCGCCCCGGTCGGCACGGTCTCCATCGGCGCGCTGCCGAAAATGAAATCATAGCTGTCGGTCGTCAGGAGTCCTCCGGCAAGAGTCCGTTTCTCCACCTCCCACGCGGAATTCGAGAAGGCGTACGGATAGTCTCCCACACTCCCCTGAAAGACCGTCAGCGTGTCGAGTCCGTCCACATCGATCCCCTGCCCTCCTCCCCCGCGATTGTGATATTTGATCGCATACTTCGCCGTCGGCTCGATGATCTCGTTCAACCGGTAGTTCTTCAACGCAACCGTAATGCCGGCACGCGGGAAGCCGAAGCCCTTGTGTCGTCGCTCGTATTGCTCATAGTCGAAGATCGTCTCCCGCCCCTCCGCATCGGTGATCGATGTGACGTATCCGAGCCAGGAGGCATACTGTCCGTCCTCATCCAGCGGAAACTCGGCGACCGCCTGCGAGACGCTCCCCAGATACCCCATCGTGGCCAGCGGAAAGCTCTGCGACGGATTGGCGTTGCCGCTGAACGACACCGTGTCGAACCGGACGACGGTCGTCCGTCCGTCGGTCTTCACCGCCATCCAGCCGTCGCCGTAGGAGACCGTCGACTCGCCGAACCCGGTCAGCAGCGCGCGCCCCTTCGTCGAATCGTAGACCGGATAATATCCCTGATCGAACCCCTCGTGGACCTCCCGGTGCCGGGAGTAGTAGAAGTTCAGCAGATGCTTTCCGGCGCTTCTGATCTCCATCAGATAGAAGATCGTCGGGTTGGCCTTCGCCCCGCCGAACTGCAGGCCGGCATCGAGCAGATCCTGCATCCCGAACGGATTGAACCATTCCTTGAAGATATACTCCAGTCCGTCTCCCGGATAGTAGTGCACGATCCGGGGACGATATCGCGGTGCATCGGGAAGAAAGTCGTTCAGGTAGAAGGGGAGATCGACCGTGTCCTGATATTCCACCCAGGCATACCCCTGCGCGTTCGCCTCGTTGACGACGTAGTAGCCGCTGTAGAGATGCCCGCTGACGCCCCACACATCGCTCCCCCCCGCACCACTCTGCTCGTAGCTGACGTTCAGCAACTCCAGAACGCTCCCGTCGGACCGAAGCAACCGGATCACGTCACGATAGCGATACGGATTCGTCCCTTGCCCCTCATCAAAACTTCCGGCGGCAAAATCCTGCATCCGGTTGCAGACGTCATAGCCGTCGATTCCCCAGACAAAATCTTCGTCAGTGAACGTGGTCGTCTCCTCGTCTTCGTACCGTCCGGTAATCCAGTCCGGATGGGCATGAAACGAGGCCGCAAACGACACCGCCTGCACGGCAAATCCGTTGACCCCCAGCAACCAGACCGGACGATTCTGCGTGAAGCGGTCCCAGGCGGAGTAGGGACTCTCCATGTTCTCATGGTCGTACTCCCCGAACGTGGTGAAGGCAACCGAGCCGCAGTAGTTCAGCGAGGCCGAGAAGTCATAGCCGCTCTCCTTCCACGCACTGATCGGATAGCTGTAGGAGACGTTCCCGTTCGAGTTGGAGACGACGAGTTTTCCGTCGACGGTGATGGCCTTGTTCTGCAGGAACCCCCGCTCATCATAGAGCTCACCGGCTCTCTTCTGCTCGAATGCCTCCTCCGAATACTGCGCCTGCAGCACGGTTCCGGCAAGGAGAAACATCAGGGGTATCAGGATGCGTTTTGTCTTCATAGCGTGTGTGAGTGTATAGAGTTCATAGAGTGTTTTTATTGGTAGCCGTCGGTCTTTAGTCCGCCGTGGCGGACGGGACGCCCGGAGTTGAGCGAGACTTCCACGAGCAAACCCGAAGCGGAAAGTCAAGGGTCGGGAGTCAGGAGTCCAGAGTCAGAATCAAGCACTTCCTCTTCGACTCTTGACCCTCGACTCCTGACTTCCGACTTCATCGAACAACAATGATCGGATAGACCCCGAACGACTTCTCCCGCGTCGACACCCGCAGCACATAATGCCCGCTCGGCAACCCCGACAAATCGACCGTCTCGAACACCTTTCCCTCCTCTGCGATCTCCAGCTCCGATGTCCAGACACGCGCCCCGTTCACCGCGATCACTTCCACTGAATATGTCCCCGCTGGGAGCGGCATAATCTCCACATTCGTCGTGTAGATCGTCGGGTTCGGCCAGACGCGCCCCTCGTACTCCCACGCCTCCACCGATGCGGTCTGCGGCGGCGGCGTCTCGGTCGTGTCCTCCTGCTCGGCCCGCTCCACGCTCCGGTTCACCCGCTTCAGTTCCCAGCTTGTCTTCCGCGTGTTGTCCCGTCGCTTCGGGTTGATCAGTTCGGTGTTGACCCCGAGATGCATCGCGTAGAAAGGTCCGTTCTGGAAGGTCTTGATCGCATTGAGTTCGATCCGTTCCCTCGTCTCCAGTCCGCTCTGTCCGAAGACCACCAGCGCACAGGCGGTGTCGTGCGGCAGACGCTCACTCCGGCTCCCCAGCACCGTGTCGATCCCCTTGATCCAGAAGATCAGATCGTCGAGCGTATCGTTGACGTTATAACGGTCGACCGAGAGGGCACAGGAGTAACGGCCCCAGACCGGAGCCTCGATCCGGGTCGTATCCCGGACCTCGGCGGCGGTAATTGTTGAATCGTAGCCTCCTTCCTGACAGAGCGAGACTCCGGCGGAATCGAAGGCATTTCCCCAGCAGATGTACTCGGGAATCCACTGGAGATTTCGGTGGAGAAGGCCGTAGACGGTATCCTGCACGCAATCGGGATTGAGGTAGCCGATATGCATGACGGCAGGATTGTTGAAGGGGTCGTATGTGGAAGATTCCTCCTGCGCACTGAGCGAGACCGCTCCGAAGAGGAGCGGAAGCGCAAGGAACCAGTCGAGGCGGACCGGCAGGGTTTTCATAAGAGTAGAAGGTTACTGTTGATGGAATCAGTACACCCGTGATGTGGGAAGAAGATACAGAATGCAAAGAACGCCA
>CAMLOB010000594.1 GCA_946481475.1 uncultured Chlorobiota bacterium
GACCAGGCCGAGCGTCAGCGTCGCGCCGGCGAGATAGGCGCGGATGCGCGCCGCGCGCGACACGCCGGGTGTCATCGGTTTGATCCGCGACTTCGACGGGCGCTCCGCCTGCGTCATCGCTGCGCGACTCCCGATCGCGGCCCGGTGCGAAGGGGTCAGTCCCGGGAGAAGCCCGCCTTTCTGCGTGGAGTTTATATCAAGGATTGCAGAGGGGTCAGGGGAAAGGGTTCCGATGCCGACATCACCTTCACTGTCCGTCAGCGGCTGGGTGTTTGCATTCCGGACAAGAAGCAACGCAGCCAGCACGACAAGGCCGGAACGTAGCGAGTGTTTCATGGGATACCTCACTTGCTATTATGAATATTATAAAGAGACCACACACCGAGATGGCGTCATACGGATACGGATCCATGAACACTCTGGATTGCGGACAGCATACCTGTCCGAACTGACTCAATGCCGGAACTGATCGGGAAAGTCGGGAAGTTTTCCACCTTCTTCCCTGAGAAGCGGGATAAAAGCGGAATTGCTTTCGGTAAGAAGCATGAAGGTTCTCGAGAATCCACAGCCGAACCGGAATCAAACAGTTTTCCGTATGGAGCACAAAACCGTGCAGATGGAGTATCCAGGTCTTTCTCCATCATCTGCAACGTTCACGGGGTCGCTTTGGTTAGCAACCAACGGAAAAGCCGAATTGTTCCCGGACGGAATATTCGGGAGATGGACGTAAATTGACCGGGGTCTGACGGATAGGGCGGAACTCCGTCCGCAAAGCTCAGAAAGCGTGTGCAGAACCGGTACGTACCGGGCATATCAACGAGAGATATTCACCGATCCGGCTATGAAGCCCGCAAAACCCACATCTCCACCTGCCTTTGTCTTTTACCTCCTCCCGCTTCTCCTCCTGGCCGCCTATCGTCTTCTTCTTCCCGGTTATCTCTGCGACGACGCCTACATCAGTCTGCAAACCGCCGCCCACCTGGCTCAGGGACAGGGTTTCGGCTTCAATGCCGGGGAAGCCGTCTACGTCACGACAAGTCCGCTCTGGGTGGTGCTGCTGGCGGGAGCTCGGGTGATCACCGGTGATGTCGTCACGGCCGCTTCCATTCTCGGCTTTCTGTTTGAAGCCGGAACACTCCTGCTGATGGTCCGGCTGGGAGAGGAGATCACCGGGAAGAAGATCATCGGGACGACCGGAGCGGTTCTCCTCTGCGTCAATCCGGTCTTCATCATCACCAGCGGAAGCGGGATGGAAGTGTCTCTCTATCTCTGCACGATCCTTCTCTCCCTCCTCTTTCTGTTGAAAAGAGATTATATCCACGGTCTGATCGTTGCGGCGGCTGCGGTCTGGGTCCGGATCGACGGTGTGCTCCTCCTTGCGGCGGCAATCCTCTGGACGCTCTTCGATCTGTGGAGACAAGCCAGGCAACCGGAATGGAAGGCCGCCGAAAACCGAAGGCTAACGGTTCCGAAACTTCTGATTCCTCTGTCGATTCTCGGCGGGTACGTTCTCTTCGGACTCCTCCTTTTCGACACGGCGATCCCGACCAGCGTGCAGCGGAAAGGGATGACCTCTTCTTCTCCCCTTTCGGGAGAATGGCTCCTGGGTGCGTGGCGGACCGGAAGGGAATTTCTGAAAGTGGTGATCGGCAGAAGCGGTTACTGGATCACCGGACTCTCACCCCTGATTCTCACGGTTCCGTTTCTCCTGTACGGCGGATGGAAAGCGTTTGCCGAAAGAAACCGGAAGATGGTCCCCCTGATCCTTTTCACTCTCATCTATATCGCCGGATTTGTCGGAAGCGGAAGTGAGTATGCCCGGCATTTCCCCTGGTACTTCGTGCCGATCCTGCCGACGGTCGCTCTTCTGACGGCGTTCGGATTTGAACGAAGCTTCCGGGGATTGATCACAAGTCGTCCCGGACTGCATCGATGGGGAGTTCCTCTCTCTCTCTTTCTGCTCCTTCTCTGGGGGGGAGTCAATTTCCCGGCAATCCATCACAGTCAGGAACTGCTCCTTGCCGGAGGGGACGGACCGGGGGAACGGGAACGGGTCTACGGAGCGGGAGCCGTCTGGATCGGACGGTATCTTCCGGAAGATGCGGTTGTCGCCGGAAATGAAATCGGTGCGCTCGGATTCTTCCTTCCATCGAACATCCATGTGCTGGACATGTACGGCATTCTGCGGCGCCCCGAAGACCTGGAACGGTCCTGGATCGATATGGTCAGAGAGAGACGACCGGAAGCGGTGCTGGTCCGGGAGAACTTCGAGAACCGGGAGGAGATCGAGCGGGAGATGCCGGGGGAATACCGCTGGCACAGGTTCAGAACGCTTGACATCGGATTGCGGACCGATCTGGCTCCGGCGATTGAATCCCATCTCGACGAACTGCCGGAGATCTACGACACCCTGAACCTTCACGCCGAACCCACCCCCCGCTGATCCCGATCTCCGCCGCCACGCCCCCCGCTTCTCCCACAACCCGTATCTTCGATATTCATCAATCGAAAATCGTCAATCGAACTTCCCCCGTTCTCCCCCTTCAACATTCGCAAATCGTCAATCGAAAATCGAACTTCACAACTACCGGATGCCGCATCTCCTCCTCTTCAACAAACCCTATCACGTCCTCTCGCAGTTTACCGACGAAGAAGGGCGACAGACGCTGGCCGACTACATCGACTTCCCCGGCGTCTACGCTGCGGGACGACTCGACTACGAGAGCGAGGGATTGCTTCTGCTGACCGATGAGGGTTGGCTGCAGAAGCTGATCGCCGATCCGCGGCACAAACTTCCGAAGACCTATCTGGTGCAGGTGGAAGGGATACCGACGCCGGACGTCCTGAAGCGACTGGAGGAGGGGGTGGAGTTGAAGGACGGCATGACGCGACCGGCAAAGGCGACACTGATTTCGGCTCCCGATCTCCCACCGCGCAACCCGCCGATCCGCGTTGCCGGCTACAATGCGTGTGTGCGCTTGATTG
>CAMLOB010000595.1 GCA_946481475.1 uncultured Chlorobiota bacterium
AGACCTATCGGGATTCGACGAACTTCAGTGATACGATGCAGGTAGCCGATACGAACCTGCGGTTCCTCTATAAACAACTTGCCGTCACGAAAGCGGAGCTGAAACCGACAGAGCCTCCCTTGAACTGGAATCTCTACCAGGA
Organism: uncultured Chlorobiota bacterium; assembly: GCA_946481475.1. Next base: position 143 of record CAMLOB010000595.1, read on the forward strand.
AGCCGCCAAGAAGATCAACTTCCGTCGTGAAGGGATGGGAGGACCGACCGATACCAACGTCACCGCCATCAGCTTCGATGTCGAGGTCATCTATACCGGTGTCGAGGATGTTGCCCTTCGCTCTTTGTCGATTCGTGATTCCATTGCCCATGTGTTGCAGGCGGATGAGGGAGAAGACTTCCGTGCTGCGCTGCTTCGCGAGATCGACACAGTGACGATGAAGCTTCCCGATTCCACACTCTATCCGAGTGTCCACTCTCCGTCGGTCTCCGATGAGCCCCCTCCCCTCTCCTCGATTCCCTTCCGCGTGATGCAGGAGCTGATCGAGTCGAACCCTCTCTACGGCTATGCCCCGAACGACACGATGACCGCCATGCACGGGGCCGCCGTCCCGCACTTGCAGTGGGCCGGCCATGCCCACCACACGCTCAACGGCGCATACTACGCCTCCTCGTTCTTCGATATCGGCGACAAGTTCCAGTTCAACACCATCAACGGAAACGATACCGTCTTCGCCATGAACACCATCCCCAGCGTCAAGCAGCACAACGGCGGGCGATGGGGCCTTTCCCACTTCTTCGACTTCGATTCGATGTCCGTGTCCGGTTACACCGAGCAGTTAAAGGGGCGCATTGACACGATGGAACTCTTCTGGCAGCACGGGCGGCTCGGTGCGGCGATTCCGGGACAACTCGATGTCGACGACCGCTTCAGCCAACAGTGGAAGGTGGCCGGTCTGCACGAGTGCGCGCGGCTTGCCCGGCTGACCGGACGGAGTTACTTCGCGAACGTGGGATTGCAATCCTACTTCCGTCTCCGCTGGAACAGCACGGCCAAACGCTACGATACCGCGATGGATCACCGGCTGGAGCGGACCGAGGTCCGGACCGCTTTGCGGCTGGCTCCGATCTCCTACGGCGCAATCGGGCTGGGTCTCTACGCCTTTGAAGGTTCCGCCTGGGTACACGAAGACGGACACGGAGGACTGGTCAACGATGCGGAAACCGGCGACAGCGAGACCGGCTTCGGCGGCCAGCATCTGAACGACACGCTCTACAACGTTGTGGACTATGCCATGCGGAGCCGGTCCATCGATCACGACACGGTGATCAACGGGGTCTACATCCGCGATACGCTCGGGATGATCGAAGACCTCTACATGGGCTACCGGAACACCTACAAGGAACTGAAGGAGAGCATCGCCTGGCTGAAAGGAGTGGGGCCGACGCTGAAGCGGCTGAAGTGGCGGGACGCCTACAGTGTCCACTGGGGAGCGAACGTGCCCGATTCTCCGTACGACGACGACACGAACGTGGTGAAGCACCGGTCGTTGCCCTCGGATGAAATCGTGAATGCCGTTAAAACGTGGCATCCTGTGACCGGCGAGGTCGACTCGGCGTGGGAGACGTATGTGGAACTGAGGTTCTACGAGACGATGATCGACACGACCGGCGGGGTGCGGAACCGGTTGCTGGATACCAATTTTGTGACCGTTCAGAACCGTCGCGTTTTTTCGGTGGAGAACTACGACAGCGCCGACATCGGGTACTCGGCGGTGACCAAGGCAGTGCTCGATACGCTGACCGGGACGCGGGTGATCGAACTGATGCTGCACGGGCTGATCAATCCCGATACTTCAAATCAGTATAACCGGTTCGTTCGCGTGCGTGAGGTCTTTCCCGATACCGCTTCTCTCCCGCTGATCGGTAAACGGAAACCTCTTGATACGGTTTATCACTGTTATAATACCATCGACGCAAAGATTTTTTTAACGTTAGGGCCGGGAAGAAGCGCACTCCTCGAGATTTCGTATGCGCAGCCCGACGAATCCATGGCTCCCGGCATCCTCACGCGGAACAATCAACGCAAGCTGATTCACGACCCGGTGTCCGATCGTTACTTCTGCACCTATTTTCGCTTTGATAGTGCCCTTCAGGACTATCACGTCTTCATGCGGCGTTCTCTGCCGATGAGACCCCTCGGCGCCATCCTCTGGGAGCCGATCGAATGGCCGGTCTCCGATATGATCGACATCGCCGACGTCCCTCGTTCCCACAACTCCCATCCTTCGATCACCATGCGCTATTTGCCTTCCGGCGATCCCCGCGTCTCCATCGTCTGGACCGCCTCGCCGAATGATACCGCTTTTTCCGATCAGCGGGAAGTCCTTATTCGCGACTTCACCTATCAGACCTCGATCAGCGGCGGCGATACCACCGAGACGATGGTGGCCGCACCGATCAGAAACGTTGCCTTCCACTACGGTCTCGACGCCGATCTGTGGGGGACGCCGGTCATCTCCTCGGCAAGTGCCGACAGCGGCATCGGCGAGTACGTCGCCTGGAGCGATTCCGCCGTCGGCATCGTCGTGCGGGGACGGGTGCTCGATACCGGCCTGATCTTCAACCCGACCTGGACTCCGAACGATTCATCGTTGAATGCGCCGTATGCCGGTATGGGCTACGATCCCGGACAGTATCCTTCAATGCCGCCGTTTACGCACCGGGGGATGAAGCAGGTCAGTGCTCCGATTGTCTGGCAACAGCCGGGATCGAACAACTACATCGGTATTTCCTACTACCGGCTCGACTATACTCCTCCTCCGTCCGGACCGAAAGTGCTCCCTGTCCACATCAATCAGTTCTGGATTACACCCCAGAGCGGATCGACGCCGCCGTTGCAGTTCCGTCACCCTTCGATTGATCAATCGCAGGACGGACTCGGACAGGTGATGGAAGGAATAACGTGGGAGCGGACCTACTTCCCGCTGGAGGGAATCAGTTGGCAATCCGAGTTCTTCTTTCAGCCGATGTTCTACGATTCCGGTCT
>CAMLOB010000596.1 GCA_946481475.1 uncultured Chlorobiota bacterium
TTTTCCCTCTCCGCACTTCCGGCGCTGACGTTGACCGATGACGGCGGGAGCAGATACTCGACGCCACCTCTGATCACCAGCGAAAAATCCTGCTCCCCATTCTTCAGCGTCCCCTTGTGACTGACGACGACCTTGTATTCACGGAGTGAAAGTCCGCCGGTGTGCCTGAAGCTGATCTGCTCGATATTGTCGATCACGTTATCCCCCGTCGTTGCCGTTGCAGAAGGATTGGCCGGATCGAGCACAAAGGGCTTCAGAGGCTGGAACTCGTTCATGCCGGAGACCGAATAGATGCGTATGTCAAGATCATTCACCAGCATCTTTTTCCGATTGTTCAGCGGCGGGAATGTCCCGCTGGTGATCGGTGTCCCGGCCGGATCGGTCCACGCAATTGTCAGCGTAATATTCTCACTCGGCGCCGCCTTGAAGTAGAACTCGTAGGTCTTCCCCTGTTTCAGCGTCTTGCGCCGGATAGAGTAGCGACTGTTCTTTGCGTTCAGCAGGATCATGTCGGCAGCAAGTTTGGCGTTGACCACTCCCCAGCCGTACTGATAATCAGGTCCTTTCTTGCCCCGATCCTCGGCAGTGTTGATCAGCAGGGCACGGGCAGTTGCAGAGTGGAAGGAAAGGTCGGGAAATTTGCTCTCCCACAGTTTCTTCAGCAACAGCAATGCACCCGAGACCGCCGGAGCGGCAAAGGAGGTGCCGTCGGCATTTGTGAAGCCGTAGCCGCTCCGCGTCTTCGTACAGACCCGCACATCCTTCCCGAGCGCGACCACATCGGGCTTGATCCGTCCGTCGTCGGTCGGTCCGGTGTTGCTGTTGGCCCAGAGGTTCTTGTTCTGATCGACCGCACCGACCACAATGGCGTTCTTCGAGGTCGTGTGGGAGAGAAGGACGTCGTAGCCGTTGGCGCCGTTCAGCGGATGGCGAATGCTGGAAGTGTCGATGACCATTCCCGGAAGAAAGACCTTGTAGTTCCCGGGAACGAGCGGCCCCTTCCCCCGCTGGTTCCCCGCGGCCAGCACCGGTATCTGCGCCTGCTCCTCATACAACAGGCTGTCGAGCCGTTTCGCCCAGGTATCGTAGTAGCCGAACTTGAAGTCCTCACTGTTCGGCGTATTCAGGTCCTCATCCTCCGTCGCACCGAACCAGATCCACTCGCCGTTATCAAATCCCCACCCCCGGGTCTGTCCGTAGGAGTGGTTGCTGATCGTCCAGCTCGGGAACGAATTGGCGATCACATCCAGATAGGTCTCCACGGTCACGCCGGTCAGATACCAGAATCCCGACGCCCCCTTTGCAATCCCCCGCGCCGCACCGTTATCCTTGATGCCGTTTGCGAGAATGATGCCGAAGACATGTGTCGGGTGGACATCATATGGAACGTTCGACGGTGAGGTGAGCGTGATCGGAACGGTCGGATTCTTGAATTCCGTGTGATACTTGTACGGTTTCGCCTGGACCTCGAACACGCCGATCGATTCTCCCTTGCCGTTCAGACTGTACGGGGCGCTCCAGAGAGGATGGGCGTTGATCGTCTTCGCATGTTGCGGCTGCGCCTGAAGCTCCGGCATCATGAATTGCACCAGAAGTGCCGAAAGAAGCAAATAGTGATGTATGCGTTTCATTGTTCTGTATTGATATAAATGATATGTGTTCTTCCTGAGAAGCCGTTATCTGAGCACAAGCACCGGCCGCGTGATCACCCGGTCCTTCATCGACAGGCGACAGAAGAACATGCCGGAGGGAAGCCCCTGAAGCGATACGGTAACGATCCGGTCTCCTCCCGACAGTCGTTCCCCGATTCCGGTCGGGATCGATTCGCCGAGACCGTTCAGCACTTCCACCCGCACTTCTCCGATGATGTCGGGACCGAGATCGATATGGAGCAGATCCGTGGCGGGGACGGGATAGATGCGGAGTCCGGCGACGATCCGGGAATCTTCTTCAACTGCGGACGACTCGTCTTTCGTCACAAACGACCGGACCTCGGACCACCCGCTCTCTCCGAATTGATTCACCCCCTGAACGCGCCAGAAGTGGCGGACTCCCGGTTTCAGTTCATCCACCGTCACGTTCTCCCCCGTCTGCACAATCTCCTCCTCTTCACCGTTGAAATCGCCTGTGGCGGAAAGCTGAACGAAGTACTGGGCGGCATACGAAGCCGACTCCCAGACCAGCGTGATCGGTCCTTCAAGGTCACTTGCAGAATCGGCCGGAAGAAGAAGGATCGGCGTTTCGGGAAGCTTTGCCTCTTCGGATTCGGTGCTGAAACGGAACGGCTTCGACCATCCGCTCATCGCGGCGCTGTGTCCCCCCCGGGCACGCCAGAAATACGTCGCATCGGCAAGAAGTCCGGAAATCCCGACCGCCGTCGAATCGACCGTCAGGAGCGTGTCGATCTGGCCGAACGTCTCATCCCGTCCAAGCACAACCTCGTAGAAGATCGCCCCTTCGACACTGTCCCAGGTCAGAAGAAGGTCTACCGGAAGCTGCTGAGCGTTATCGATCGGCGTCAGCAGTTCGGGGGCAAACAGTCCGACTGTGGTATCGGCTGCGGTGGAGAAACTCCAGACATCCGTCCAGGAGCTTTCGGTCTCGTCGTTGTAGGCTTTCGCCCGCCAGAAGTAGGTTCTCCCCTGATCCAGAGCATCCGGTTGCACCGACAGAGAATCGAGATCGCCGAAGGTGTAGCGGAGCGAATCGAATGCGGCATCGGTCGCCACCTCCACGTGGTAACGGACTCCTTCCCCGGAGACATCCCCCCACTTCAGCTCCACCAGGCTTCCATGTCCTCCCGATCCGTTCGCAGGTGCCGACAGACGGGGTACGGCCAGAGGGTCAGGCTTGCGGTAGGCGGTCGTAAACGAGACGTAGCGGGACCATTCTCCCGGCCCTGCGCCGACGGCAGTCGACCTGACGCGCCAGAAGATCGTCTGCTCGAAGTCCAGACCGGACAGCGTGTAGG
>CAMLOB010000597.1 GCA_946481475.1 uncultured Chlorobiota bacterium
CCGCCAACCGGCCCCTCGCTCCCAGTCACTTCAAAACCTTACTTCGAGTACAACTCGACGACAAGCTGCTCGTTCGCGTTCAGCGGCACTTCCTCCCGCTCCGGAATCGAAAGGAACGTCCCTTTCAGATTTGCCTTGTCAAGCTGGAGCCACGAAGGAATCTGGCGCTCGGTAATACGCCGCAGCGACTCGTGAATAACGTCGATCTTCTTGCTCTTCGGGCGGACCTGAATCACGTCTCCCGGCCTCAACACATAGCTCGGAATATTGACCGAGCGACCGTTGACCAGAAAATGCCGATGAAGCACCAACTGGCGGGCGGCGTCGCGCGAGGAGGCCAGGCCAAGACGGTAGACCGTGTTGTCCAGCCTGCTCTCCAGCAGCTTGATCAGGTTCTCACCGGTTACCCCTCTCTGACGGTTTGCCTTCTCAAACGTGCTGCGGAACTGCTTCTCAAGCAGACGATAGGACCGTTTGATTTTCTGCTTTTCACGCAACTGGATTCCGTATTCCGTCGCCTTGGCGCGGCGGGAATCCAGACCATGCTGACCCGGAGGATAGGCCCGACGTTCTATCGGACACTTCTCGGTGTAGCACTTCGTGCCTTTCAGAAAAAGTTTCTGCCTCTCACGACGGCAGAGCTTACATACTGCTCCAGTGTATCGAGCCATGAATCAACCAAATAATCTAAGGAAGAGCGTTCCGCTCCGGTGAATCTTTGCTGTTTCAAAATCTGCAATCGACCGAACCCTTACACACGTCGCCGCTTCGGCGGACGACAGCCGTTGTGCGGCAGAGGAGTCACATCGTTGATCGTCAGGATCTCCAGCCCTGCGGTCTGCAACGCCCGGACCGCCGCTTCGCGACCCGATCCCGGTCCCTTTACGTAGACCTCCACGCGACGCAACCCCATGTCGTAGGCCTCTCTTCCGGCATTCTCGGCGCACACCTGAGCGGCGTAGGGCGTGTTCTTGCGTGAACCGCGGAAGCCGTTCCGCCCCGCTGAACTCCAGCTCAGCGTATTTCCGTAGATGTCCGTCACGGTCACCATAACGTTGTTGAACGTGGCCTTGACAAAGGCCTTACCGTTGGAGTCGGCAACAATTTTCTTTTTGCGCTTCTGTGTCTTTGCCATAGTTCCTGACTGTATGGTCGTCCCCGTCGCCGGGGACGATCTGCTCTATTACTTACCTGCTTTCTTCTTTCCGGCAACCGTCTTGCGCTTCCCTTTACGGGTCCGCGCATTTGTCCGCGTCCGCTGACCATGGACCGGAAGGCCCCGGCGATGGCGCATGCCGCGATAGCTGACGATATCCTGCAGTCGCTTGATGTTCAGCTGGATCTCGCTTCGGGCTGCACCCTCCACCTTGTACTCGTTCTGAATGATCGAACGAATGCGGCTGACCTCCTCGTCACTCAGCTCGCCGATCTTCTTCGAATGATCGACGTTCGCCTTGTCGAGAATTTCCTTCGCACGCGTCTGGCCGATCCCGTAGATGTAGGTCAGTCCGATGTACGAGTGTTTGTTTTTAGGAAGATCAATACCTGCAATGCGTGCCATAATCTGCTTCTATAAAAAGGTGGTTGCTGTTCTCTTTCGACTTATCCCTGACGCTGCTTGTGCTTCGGGTTCTTCTTGCAGATGACCCGGACCACACCCTTCCGCCGAACGATCTTGCAACCGTCACAAATCTTCTTGACTGATGCTTGTACTTTCATTGCTCTGCTCGTTAATGCGATTCTTCCCCAACCGGGGGAAACGCTCGTTACTTGTATCGGTAGACAATGCGCCCCTTTGAAAGGTCGTAGGGGGACAGTTCCACGGTCACTTTATCTCCCTGGAGGATCTTGATGTAATACATCCGCATCTTCCCCGAAATGTGCGCCAGGATCTCATGATCGTTCTCCAGCTTCACGCGAAACGACGCGTTCGGCAGCACCTCGGTCACAACACCGTCAACCTTGATTGCGGACTGTTTTGCCATACTTTCTCTATTCTTCCTCTCTCACACTCAATACTCTTTTGCTCTGCGAGAAATCCTACACCACTTCGGGAAGCGGGATGTGCGACGTCAGGATCTCCGCTTCCCCCTCACGAACCGCTACCATATGTTCGAAGTGGGCTGAAGGCTCTCCGTCGGCAGTCCGAACGGTCCATCCGTCGGCATCGGTCGTCACCTTGAACGTCCCGGCATTGACCATCGGTTCAATGCAGATGACCATTCCTTCGGTCAGCTTCTGGTTGCGGAACCGGTGCCGGGTAAAGGGATTCGGCACAAAGTTCGGGACCGCCGGCTCCTCGTGAAGCGAGGTTCCGATCCCGTGTCCCACCAGGTCCCGTACAACGCCGTACCCATTACGTTCCACATGTTTCTGGATTGCCCGGGCAATATCGTAGACCCAGTTGCCCGCCACCGCCTGCTCGATCCCGAGATAGAGCGATTCCACCGTCACATCCAGCAGCTTCCGCCGCTCCGGGCTGATCTCACCGACGGCATAGGTGCAGGCACAATCGCCGTGATACCGGTCCTTGATCACCCCCACATCGACCGCCACGATATCCCCCTCCCGCAACTCCGTCTCCCCCGGGATCCCGTGAACGACAACATCATTGGTCGAGATGCAGAGCGTTGCCGGATAGGGATTCTCCTCATCGTCCCCCATCTTATACCCTTTGAAGGCGGGGACGGCACCATGATCCCGAATAAATTCTTCGGCCAGTTTGTCAAGTTCTGCGGTCTTCACTCCCGGAACAACGTGTTCCCGAAGCAGGTTATGCACTCCCGAGACGATGTCGGCTGCCGTTCTGAGTGCCTCGATCTCATCGGGACGCTTCTCAGGCTGTATACGTCGTGTACTTTGCACAGTCATCTTCTCTTCACTCCGGATCAATCCGGACAATCATTCATTTGCGATTCTCTCAGCGGAGAACCCTTTCATCTTCTATCGCTTCTATCCCTATCCC
>CAMLOB010000598.1 GCA_946481475.1 uncultured Chlorobiota bacterium
CCGGCTTCCCGCTGACCAACTACGTGAAGTACGACTACGATCTGATCAGCGGGAACGTTAATGAAGTCATCTACAATGAGGGGCGGGTCGACGAGTTCCGCCATCGCTACAGCTACGACCGGGACAACGCGCTGACCGAGGTGGAGACCTCGTACGACGGCGTGGTCTGGGACTCCGACGCCCGCTACACGTACTATCCGCACGGTGCGCTGCGGCGGGTGGAGCTGGGAGAGGACAAGCTGCAGGGACTCGACCTGACCTACACGGTTCAAGGGCAGTTGAAAGCGATCAACGAACGGTCACTGACACAGGGAGACGATCCGGGAGAGGACGGGGCCGGAACATACGGCCATGGGGCCTACGCCGCCGACTCGTTCGCGCTGGTGATGAACTACCACGAGAACGACTTCTCCAGCCAGGCCGGGACGTTCAACTCCGGCGGAGCCGACGACCTGATCGGCCTGCCGCAGTACGACGGGAACATCTCGAGCGTGGAGATCAACGTCGGGAAGACGACCGGGACGGGAGTCTACGAGGAGTTGACCGGGACGAGCTATCGGTATGATGTGCTCGGCCGTCTGGACAGCAGCCGATTCCACACCTACAACAGCGGGACGGACGAGTGGAACGCGTTCGGACAGGAGTATCTGACGACATACGAGTACGACGCGAACGGGAACATCAAGAAGCTGATCCGTCACGCGGAGGATGCGGGAGGGGGAGCGACGCAGTTGGACAGCCTGACCTATCAGTACGAGCCGGGCGTGACCAACCGGGTCGACTACATCATCGAGGCCGTGGCGGGGGACCCTCACACGGAGGATATCGAGAACACGCAGAGCATCGGGAACTACGAGTATGACGCGATCGGGAACCTGATACAGGACGTTGATGAAGGGAACATGACGCTGGAGTGGGACGCGTACGGGAAGGTGAAGGGGGTGTCCCGGACGTTCCCCGGCTCGGTGACGCAGCAGATCGACTACACGTACGACGCAGGTGGGAACCGTGTGAAGAAGCGAGTGCAGCAGTGGAGTCTGGGGAGTTGGGAGGAGACCGAGACGTACTACATGCACGACGCGGGAGGCGTGGTGGTGGCGATCTACGAGAAGGACTGTGATGCGGTGGAGGTTGTGCCTCCGGGGGGCGGCCCGGATGCCGATATGGACGGCTGGGCCGACACCGTGGACAACTGTCCGGGGATCTACAATCCGGGTCAGCGGGACAGCGACGGGGATGGCGTGGGGGATTCGTGCGACAACTGTATCTGCGAAAGCAACCCGTTGCAGGAAGACATCGACGCCGACAGCGTGGGGAATGCATGCGATCCATCCCCCGGGAACCCGATGAACCCTCCGGTACCCCCGACCGATGCGGACGGAGATGGCTGGGCGGACGATCATGATAACTGCCCCTGTACGGAGAATCCGAATCAGGAGGACACGGACTTCGACGGGTACGGAGACAGTTGTGATGTCTGCGATTACCGGTTGGTGGAGTTGCCGATGTACGGGAGTGGAAGAATCGGTGTAGCCCGTCCGGATATCAGTATCTTTGATACACCAAACACCGGCCCGGTCTACACACGGGAGTTAGGGGAGAAGCATTACGAGTTGACCGACCATCTCGGCAACGTGCGGGCAGTACTTGGCGACCGGAAGCTGACCGGGACCCCGGGCGCAGGGAACTACTACGCGGATGTGGAGGCATACACGCACCAGTATCCGTTCGGGATGCCACAGCCGGGAAGGACATGGGACAACTCGGTTGAGTATCGTTACGGCTTCAACGGAATGGAGACGGACCCGGAGGTAAAGGGGGAGTCGGGAAATCACTATACGACGTACTTCCGGCAGTATGATCCGAGAGTGGGAAGTTGGTGGAGTCGGGATCCGGTGACGCATCCGTGGGAGAGTCCGTATGTGGCGTTCCACAACAATCCGGCGTTGTTGAGCGATCCGTTAGGGAATGATCCTCCCCCGCCCCCGGACTGTCCGGAGTGCATGAAGGTAGAGAATCCGCATCCAGGTCAGGAGGTTAAAGACAAGTCAGGTCAGAAGTGGTATTACAACGGCTATTCGTGGGCGAAGCAGTTGACGATGCAGGAGATGGTCTCTCCCCGCGTTCCGTCAACCGGGGGAAGCGAGCCAAGTGGGTCTTCGACAGGGTCCGCCATAAGCTCGGCAGCCACAGGTGCGGCAGGGGGTAGAGGAAGCAGTAGTAGTTCGCGAGCCGCGCAAGGAACATCGGGGGGGAACGCCTCCGGGTCAAGTCGTCCGTCAGTGAATGAGGATTGGGAACGTTGTCCAAGTTGCTCCACATCCTATGTGGGAGGTCGGCAATTCTTTCATCAAGGGAGTTGGATATCGGAAAAGGCATACCGTCAGAAAGTCGATGAGTATGCACGTGCGATTGCCTATGAGAATCATAGCTACAGTCCGAGCGCAGCGGGTTTTACTTCAGACGATTTTCGAGCAGGGTCGGACTCAAGAGAGATACTGAGTGAAGAGTTAGGAAAGTATAGATATACGTCGCTCTACGATGATGGTGGGAGATTTAATACGCTGCGAACAGATGCATTAGAAGATCCGGGGATACTGGACCCGATTCCGTGGATCGTGGGCTTCGGAGTAGGGCGTTTGTTCGTGCGGGGAAGTCAGGGAGCAATAGGGGCAGGTGCGGTAGACGAGGCAGCGGCAAGCAGCACTGATGACATTGTGCGGGCTGGTGTAGATGATGCAATTGTCGGTACCATGGATGATGCCGTTGTGACGAGTGTGGATGATGTTGTGAGAGTGGAAGTGGGTGAAGGGGGGCTATCTGCCGCTAAGGGGGTGATTGATAATGTTGATGACTTTATAGCAGGACAAACAAGCAGACTTTACGAAAAGCTATGATCTAAAATAGGAAAGTGTGAGTTGCCTTTTTCTAAAGGAAAAAAGGGGGTGATAG
>CAMLOB010000599.1 GCA_946481475.1 uncultured Chlorobiota bacterium
GTTCGCGCATAGGCGTCATAGCCGATCAGTTCCTCTCCCATCAGTTCGGCCAGACGTCCCTGACCGACGCGACGAAAGAGATCCATCTGCCAGAGTCTGTCCTGGGCGTGGGCATATCCGAGAGCCGCCATCGCATCGTTTTCCGATTCGGCAATGATGTAGGGGATGCCGAACTCGTTCCGGATAATCCGCACCTCGGCGCTCAACCCTTCGATCTCGTCGGAGGCATCATCTTCAGCATCAAACGAGCGACTGGTCATGCCGAGCACGAGCCAGCCCATGCCTCCGATAAAGACCAGAATAACGAGAACAAGCCCGAGGAACGACATCCGGCGGGCCGACTGATATGGATCGCGAATACGCACGGCGGCAAATATACGTGAAGGTAGTCAGCAATGAGCAATGAGCGGTCAGCAATGAGCGATCAGCAATCAGCTATAAGCCGTGAGCTGTCAGGCGTTCTTTGCTCGTTGCGACTTTGCGTGAACTCTTTGTTGTAGAAAGAAATCCCTGAAGCTTAGATCGTCCCGAGCACCTCCCGCAGCACGCCGATTCCTTCATCCACCTGTTCGCGGGTCAGATTCAGCGGGGGACGGAAGCGGATGGAGCGTTCGCCGCAGCCGAGGATCATCACCCCCCGGGCAAGGGCCCCTTGCAGGATATAGCCTCGCGTCTCAACGTCCCTGACGGTCATCGCGCACATCAATCCTCTTCCTCTCGGATTGGAGAGAATCTGCGGGAACTCCTCGGTCAGCTTCACGATCTCCTCCAGCAGATACCGGCCGACTTCCCGGGCATTCTCCACCAGTCCTTCGTCCCGGATGATCTCCAGATATTTCGTCACGCGAACCATATCGACCAAGTTTCCTCCCCAAGTAGAATTGATCCGACTGGAGGTATGGAAGACGTTGTCGTCAATATCGTCCACCCGCTCGCTGACGACGATACCGCAGATCTGCATCTTCTTTCCGAAGGCCATGATAACGGGAGCGACGCCGAGCGATTCGTGCGCCCACATCTCTCCGGTCAGACCCAGTCCGGTCTGGACTTCATCGAAGATCAGCATTGCCTCCCGCTCGTCGCAGATGCGGCGAAGCTCACGCAGAAATTCCGGACGGAAATGATTGTCCCCTCCTTCACCTTGAATCGGTTCCAGAATGATGCAGGCGATGTCGTGCTCATGCTGCGTGAATGCCTCTTCAAGCTCGGCCAGGGTCTGCTTCTCCCGCGCGATCGTTCGTTCCAGATTCTCCCCCTCCAGTGGAAACTCGGCAAAGGGGTTCGAGACGCGGGGCCAGTCGGTGAACTTCGGCCAGTACCTCACCTTTGTCGGATCGGTGTTCGTCAGACTCATCGTGTAGCCTGTGCGACCGTGGAAGGCCTGACGGAAGTGGAGGACTTTGGTGCCGAGCGTTTCCGGGCGGCCGGCCTTGATGTTCTTTCTGACCTTCCAGTCCATCGCCGTCTTCAACGCGTTCTCCACGGCAAGGGCGCCGCCGGAGATGAAGAAGGCGTAGCGGAAGTGATCCGGGACGGCGAGCTCGAAAAATGTTCTGACGAATTCGGCCATCTCCACGGTGTAGATATCGGAGTTCGACGGCTTGTTGACGGCAACGCGACCGATCTTCCGGATGAAGTCGTCGTTGTTGAGTGCCGGATGGTTCATGCCGATCGGATTGGAGGCGAAGAAGGTGAAAAGATCGAGATAGCGCCGTCCGTTCCGGGCATCGTAGAGATAGGCTCCCCGGCTCCGGTCGAGATCGAGAACGAAGTCGAATCCGTCGACAAGCATGTGCTTGCTCAGCGTTTCATGGACCTGCTCCGGCGCGACCGACTGTGTGACTGATTTATGAATGGACATGGTTATGCTCTGTTCAAATGGAAAATTCCGGATCATTAATGCTGAAAGGTTGCAAATCACTTGTCGCGGTCGAATGCCGGGCGTGATTCACACAGGTTCCGCTCTTTCTATCTTTTTCAGTGGTGCCGCAACCGGCCGGGAACTCAGCCGACCGGGAGGAGAAATCGCAGAAGCGGAGAAGGGGGAGAGGTCAGCAGGCGCCAGCGGCGAACCCGTGACTGTGCGATAAGGAGCGAAAGGAACGATCCTCCGCGGATTGTTCCGGTTCGCTGACCAAGCATGGCGGTATGAAGCGTGAGAAGTCGCATCTGAAAACGTCCGGGGCAAATATACGATTTTGCCTTCTCACCCATTTTCAGTCGGCTGACCGGGAAGTTCATCGAAACGCTACAGGTCGAACGCCCGCATCTGCAGGTCGGCTCCGAGCATCAGCACTGTGACCGGGCGGTCGGCAAGATTGTAGAGGCGCAGTGACGGGCCCAGATCGAAACGCTCTCCGAGCGGGAACCGGTAGAGGGCGTTGACCATGAATCCGATCTCCCATGCGTGACTCTGGAAGTTGAGTCCCTGGTTTTCTCCCTTGGTGGTGGCGATCAAATCGAAGTATCCGATCCCTCCGCCGATCTCGAATCGCTCGTTTCCCATCGCCAGCGTCAGCAGGACCGGAATCGCCGTCAGCGTAAACTGTTCCGGCACGGTGCTGTTTTCCGTCCCTTCGCTCTCCCGGGCGTTCATTATCGTGATAAATCCGCTCTCGATGCCGACGCTCAGGGCATGTTCCGGAACCACCATCAACCGGAGGATTGCCCCCGGACCGCCGGTTCTGGAATCGACTGTGGAATCGGGTTCGAAGCCGGGAGTGATGCGGGCGGTGATTCCCGGAGTCAGGGTGATCCGCAGACTTCTGTCCGGTTCGGTCCGGTCTTCCGCAGCAAATCGTTCCGTGGAATCGGTCTGCGCAAAAAGAGATAGGGCAATGACGGCCTGAAGGATCGGCAGCAGCCGCGCGATTCTTCGCATATGGATTCCTTGTCGTCGTTTCCGGTCTCCGTTCATGGTCTTCCCGTATAGTA
>CAMLOB010000600.1 GCA_946481475.1 uncultured Chlorobiota bacterium
CTTCCTGACCGATCACTGGCGCTGCCGCTTTGTGTCTGCCGATGGGGGGGGACTGAACTTCGGACAGGCTCTTGCGCTTCAGCAGCGTTTGAACGATGCGGGATACGAAGTGATCAAGACCGAAAACCTCTACACGTTCGACGGCGAGCGGGGCTATTCTCTCGGTCAGGGAGAATGAGAAGGACATCCCGGGAAACGAAAACGCATGAATGAACTGAAAGACCTCCTTGAGAACAACCGTCGCTGGGCGGAGGATGTAAGGGAGAAGGATCCCGAATTCTTTGCACGTCTGTCGCGGGGGCAGAGACCGAAACATCTCTGGATCGGCTGTTCCGACAGCCGGGTTCCGGCAAACGAGATCGTCGGTCTCCCCCCCGGCGAGGTCTTCGTCCACCGGAACGTGGCCAACATCGTCGTGCAGACCGATATGAACTGCCTGTCGGTGATCCAGTATGCGGTGGAGATGCTGGAGATCGAACACATCATCGTCTGCGGACATTACGGGTGCGGCGGTGTGGACGCCTCGCTTCGACGGGGACGGCTCGGACTGATCGACAACTGGCTGCGGAACGTTGCGGAGATCGCCGAGAAGTACGAGGAGGAACTGAGCGGAAAGATCGATCACGCCGAACAGGTGAATCGACTCTGCGAACTGAACGTGATCGAACAGGTTCGCAACGTCTGCCGGACAACCGTGGTGCAGGGGGCGTGGGACCGGGGACAGAACATTGCGGTACACGGCTGGATCTACGGGCTGGATAACGGACTGCTGCGGGATCTGGGAGTGACGGTGGATGGGATGTCGGAAGGGGGAATGGGGGAAAAAGAGGAGGCTTCCGGTGTGGACTGAAGATGGACGGGGATGTGGATGAGTTTTGGCAGTGAGCAGTGAGCAGTCAGCTATGAGCTATGAGTAAGGGGCAGTGAGCTATCAGCAAGAGGCTGTGAGTAATGGGCTATCAGCAGTGAGCTATGAACCCTGCGCTTGTTTTGACTCCCGACTCATGACTCCCGACTCATAGACTCCAGCCCCTACGGTTCGATAACCCGGATGCGGACCGCCGGTTCTCCGATTCCCTCTTCGTCTGTTCGGCCGTAGGTGATTGATCCGACTCTTTTTCCCTTCTCGTCGAACCGCTTCAGCAGCCGGGCGGTAAGTTCTTCAGGAGTTGTACGATGGGAAGAGTCGGTCTTCCCGGTGGCCCCATTCGTCTCTTCCACAAGATGAATCTCGATCTTCGCCCCCCCGGTCGTTTTCTCTACCAGGTGATCCAGCAGGAGATCCTCGACCTCCCGGCTCAACTCGTCAGGACGGTGCAGGGGAAGCCAGTACTCCCGCAACGTGATCTCCGCCGCCGGAGCCGGATCGGTCTGCAGGGAGAGCCGTCCGTATGCCGTATCCCTCAGTCCTCGCTCGTCTTCCACAATCAGTTCGGCTTCAATCGGAAGATGCGAGGTCCGGTCGTAAAGATCTCCCAGTTGCAGACCGATCTCCTCCCGATCTCCCGAATCGCTCCGGTACTCCGCAAGGAGCGTCTCTCCCTGTCGCAATCGGATCTCCCACCGGCGCAGTCCCGCCTCGGCGATGATCTGCGTCTGCACGGCGATACGGGGATCCCGGAACTCCTCGACGATCCAGCGCTGGAAGAGAGGGGCAAGAAGGGAAGGGAAATCGCTTTGCAGGAGAACCGAGTCGGGGGGAAGAGCGGAACGTTCTCCTTCGGCTGTTTCCGTCACCTCGATCCTTCCGGGATCAATCCCCCATATCTCCCGGAGATAGTCTCCGGCTTCTCCGGCCCTTCTTCCCGTCAGCCTTATCCGGCTCTCCGGTTGTTCGCGCATTCTCTGACCCAGAACGTTGAGCCCCTCTTCCAGCAGGTCCTGCGGCGGAAGTGTTGAAAGTGATTCGATCCGGAACGTGTCGGCGGCGGCCCGATCCGGCAACCGTCGTTCTTCGGCAAGGATTGCCGGGACGTACAGACGGAAGGGGAAGGGAATGTAGCGATGCCGGGTGACGAGTTGGCGGCGGAGGATGATGCTGTCGCTCCCCTCGGCACTCCGCCGGATATCGTTCAGCGTTGAAGAGGATCGAATTGCCCGCAACTGCACTCCGGCCGAAAGCAGAGCGGGGGGAGAAATAATCGAATCGGAAAGAGATATCGTTCTTCTTCGGTCGACCGGGACAATTCCCAGACCGATTCTTCCGCTGAAGGCATTGATGCCGAGTCCGTCCTGAAACAGGGATTGTGCGTCGAAGCGGGTGCTCAGTTCCGGTTCGATGCGGAGACCGAACAGATTTCCGGCATGCCACCGCAGTCCGGTTCTTCCCCCGAACCGGAGGGGATAGCCGACGATCTTCTCCCCCTCGGCAAGAACCCGGATCAGCGAATCCGGCCCGTCGGTAAAGGTGACGCCGGCCGGTCCCAGAATCGATTCCTCCTGCCTGATATCTCCCCCCAGCCGGTATCCCAGCCATCCCCCCGCTCCGATTGCCAGACGATTGCCGATCCCGAATACCCCGAAAAGTTCCCCTTCCAGGCGCCATTCGTTCAGGTCGATTCGGAACCGGTAGTCGGCTGAGGGCGTGTCGCCGGTGGCGTTGACGGCCGGTCCATTCCGCGTATAGGAATCGGAGATAAAGGAGCCGCTGCTCCTGTTGATGTGGAGTCCTCCTCCCAGACCGAACTCTCCCCGCAGCGGAAGGATCTGTCCGATCTCGATGCCGACCAGCCAGGAGATCTGCTGCGAGGTTCCCGTCCCCGGACTCTGCAGATCGCCGGTGTTCACCAGCCCCGGTTCCCGTTCGATGCCGGTCGGTACGCCCCATTCCAGAGCGGGGATCAGCCGGATGTCGAAGGTCGTCGTCTCGGTCTGGGCCTTGCTCGGGATCGTCCCCCAGTGAGTGCAACCGCCGCCGACTTCGACAT
>CAMLOB010000601.1 GCA_946481475.1 uncultured Chlorobiota bacterium
AGAGTTGCAATGTGTTGACCAGACGATCTCCGATTGCCGGAATTCTGGCGCCGACACGACGGGCGATCACCTCATCGCTCTGCGGGGCGATCAGGCCGATCACCCTGCCGAGCGGACCGACAAGGGTACTACCGAGCACCGCAAGACTGACCGCCGCACTCCCCCAGAAAAGAACCGTCCGCCCGGTAACGCCGAACTGGAAGATCATCTCCAGCACCCCGGCAAGCGTCCAGATCGCGATCAGTCCGGCCAGGGCATTGATCCCGCCGGTCTGAAGCGCAAGGAAGTGTTCCGCTCTGCGAACACGGGAGATTTTTCCGGTCAGCGATGTATAAAGGGTGTGAATCGTCATGTCACTCTGTTGAACTGTCTGTCCTGTTCCTGTTTCCCACTTCGTGGATTCTTCGTGCCTCCGCCGCGACGGATGTCGTTGTGGTCAATTCCCTGACAACATGGTTGCTTACCACAAAGACACAAAGGGCACGAAGAGGAGACACGAAGCGAAGGCCCCCTCCACGACGAACAACCTCTGTGGTTAGTTCGTAGACTCCCGTGGGAAGCTCATGTTCCCGATTGATGCTCGTAGTTCCGCAGACTCATCCCGTTTGTCTTCCTCCAGCCGAGCCGTTCATAGAAGGGTTGAACGTCGGGATCGCAGATCAGATCGAGAGCATAGAAACCGGCGAGAGAATCGACCATGCGTCTGACAAGTTCCGAGCCGATCCCCTGCCCGCGGTATTCCGGCAACACTTCCAGCAACGGAAGGAAGACCATCAGGCGCCCGTCGGAAATCGCGTTGAGGAATCCGACAACCCGGCCCCCGTCCAGCGCCAGGATCACCCGATAGCTCCCCCGCAACAGCTCCAGATGGGTTCGGGGAGAAGGAGGGTTCGGCCATCCATCAAAAAACCCCTCCAGCATATCGGCCGTTATGTCGTCGAGACTCTCGGTGTAGGAAATCATTGCGGAGCCAATATACGTCGATTCGGTTCTTGCAACTTCAGCCCCCCCGGCGTAAGTTCCTCCCGTTTTCATTCAACCAATCGACAAGCAATGACCGAAGCCGCTACTGATCTGAAACTGACCGCGCTGAACGGGATCCACAAGTCCCTGGGCGCAAAGATGGTTCCCTTTGCCGGATATGACATGCCGGTCTATTACAAAGGGATCGTCGCCGAACACAACACCGTCCGCCGGAGCGTCGGCATGTTCGATGTCTCCCACATGGGAGAGGTGCTGGTCACCGGAGCGAACGCTCTGGACTTTGTGCAGAAGATCACGATCAACGACGCCTCGAAGCTGAGCGACGGACAGGCGCAGTACAGCGCGATGTGCAAGCCGGACGGAGGGATTATCGATGATCTGCTGGTCTACCGCCTCGGGGAGGAACGCTACTTGCTGGTGATCAACGCCTCCAACATCGAAAAGGATTTTTCCTGGATGCAGGAGAACGTCGTCGACGGAGCCGAACTCCGGAACGTCTCCGACGACTATACGCTCCTGGCAGTTCAGGGCCCCCGTTCGCTGGAGACCCTTGCGAAACTGACCGACGTCGACCTGAAGGGGATCGAATTCTATCATTTCACCGAGGGCGAACTGGCCGGTGTTCCGATGATCATCTCCCGAACCGGTTATACCGGAGAACTCGGATTCGAACTGTACATGCCCTCCGACCAGGAGACCGGCCGGAAGGTCTGGGATGCGATCATGGAGGCCGGAAAAGAATTCGGCATCGAGCCGATCGGTCTGGGAGCGCGCGACACGCTCCGGATGGAGATGGGCTACTGTCTGTACGGCAACGACATCACCGAGAAGACGAATCCGATCGAGGCGGGACTGGGGTGGATCACCAAACTTGAGAAGGGGACCTTCAACGGAAGCGAGGTGATTGCAACGGCAAAGGAAGAGAAACCGGACCGGAAGCTGATCGCGTTCAAACTGAACGAGCGGGGAATTCCGCGACAGGGCTATCCGATCACGGCCGACGGAGAGGAGATCGGCGAGGTCACCAGCGGCACGATGTCGCCGACGCTCGGCGTCGGTATCGGCATGGGATATGTGAAGTCTGCCTACGCAAAGAAGGAGACGCCGATCACCATCGTGATCCGCGACAAGGGAATTCCGGCAACCGTCCAGCGACCGCCGCTGATCGAAAAACCGTAACCGCAGGGGCGCATAACCATGCGCCCCGATCCGTTTATATTCACCCCTGTGCCGGTCGCCCCGGGCTGACACCGCACCCGATCGATATGATGAACCATGGCCGAAACGCCCGATCATAAACGTCGACGGATCCGATGGTCGTTCGGAGCAACGATCCTCGCCCTTGCC
This sequence comes from uncultured Chlorobiota bacterium, assembly GCA_946481475.1. The sequence continues at coordinate 2,332 of CAMLOB010000601.1, forward strand.
CTGTGGGGTATCCTCTCGTTGTCGCAGACCTATTCGTGGGAACTGGACGTTCCGCTTGAAATCAATATCGACACGACTCGCGAAGCTCTTGCCGAGCAGGTTCCCCGCACAATCCGGGTGACCGCGCGAGCCGACGGCTGGACACTGATGCAGATGACCCTGGGAGACGGTCCGCGCTGCGTGATCACCCCGTCGAGCCGCCTCGCCTCGTCGAACGACAGCGTCCGGATCTATACGATTCCGGAGCGGGATCTGCTGACGAATATCTACACTACAGTTCCAAGCTCCGTTCGGCTTGAGGACGCGCGTCCGCGGGAGCTTCAGGTGGTCATCACCGAACTGGTCTCGAAACGGGTCCCTCTCTACTATCCCGACTTCAGCATCGACACACGGGAAGGGTTTCAGGTGATCGGTCCCCCCCGGGTCTCCCCCGACAGTGTCAGGCTGAGCGGTCCGGCCGAGAGGCTCGAAGGGATCACGCACTGGTACACGACACCGCTGAAACTGAGCGACGTCTTCAGACCTGTTCTGACCACGGTTCCGGTCAGCGACACCCTCTACGGCGTCGTCAACGTCTACCCCGATGTGGCGATG
>CAMLOB010000602.1 GCA_946481475.1 uncultured Chlorobiota bacterium
TCGCTTCGAGTCCGCACCGGATTTCTCGCCATTCTCCGGGTCTTCCGGTGTCGGCGTGAAGCCGACGGCTACCATGACTCTCGACTCTTCAACTATTGAACTATCAAACCACCAACCATTCAACCCCCGACTCTACTCTGCCAACACTCGAACTGCACGATTCAGCGATTGTGTCAGGGCAAACGACTCCTCTTCTCCGAGAAGTGCGGTGTACTCGCGGTAAAGGTTCTTCCAGGCATCCCGAAGTCCCTGATCCAGGTTCCGGCTCTTTTCCGTCGGATGCACCTCGGTCTGCCGTCCTTGTGTCCGTCGCTCAACAAATCCTTTTGCCTCCATTTTTTCCACCAGACGGGTGATCGTCGAGGGGGTCAGGAGAAGCTCGGCGCTCAGTTCCGTCGGGGTGATGCCGGGACGGTGATTGGCCGCCATCAGAAGAAAGGCATACGACGGCGCCAGTCCGGTCGGAGCGAAGGCCTCCTCGGCCAGTCGGTTCATCTTCCGGGCGAACGCAGCGGCCGTGTAGTGGAGACAGTTGCAGAATTGTGAATCGCTTGTCGGCATGAGGCAAAGATAGAAAAGGTATTTGTATGTACAAGCAAAATATTCTTCGAAGAGATATCCTAAGTTTTCGGGGAGGGTGAAGAGAGTTCGTAGAGAGAAGAGTTCATAGAGTTCGTAGAGAGAAGGGTTTGTAGAGATCAGCCATGGAAAAACGTACAACTGAAAGCTCACAGCTGACCACTCAAAGCTGATAGCTGACTACTCACTGCTGATATCTCAAACCCAACAAACTCCCCCACATACAAAGACCAATCACCTGCCCGACATCGCATGACGTTTCCGATTAACCTGAATATCGGCCCGGCTTCTCTCAGTTTTCATCTGGTGTTCGAAACGCTGGCCTTCGTCATCGGATTTCGCTACTTCCTCTACCTGCGCAGACGTGCGGATGATCCGATCGATTCGCAGAACAGGATCTGGATTCTGATCGGTGCGGCTTTCGGTGCCTTCCTCTTCTCACGCCTTGTCGGCAACCTTGAGGATCCGGTTGCTCTCTTCAGTCAATCCCGTCCCCTCTGGTTCTATTTCGCCAACAAGACGATTGTCGGGGCGTTGCTCGGCGGGCTGCTGGGTGTGGAGATCACGAAGAAGATCATCGGGGTGGAACGTTCGTCCGGAGATCTCTTCACCTATCCGCTGATCCTGGCAATCATGATCGGTCGCGTCGGCTGCTTCACTGCCGGACTGACCGAGGCGACGTACGGCGTCCCCTCGATGCTACCCTGGGCGATCGATCTCGGCGACGGCATCCCGCGCCATCCTCTGCCTCTCTATGAAATTCTCTTCCTCGCTCTCCTCTGGTTCTCTCTGGTGCAACTGGAAAAGAGATTCCGTCTGCGGGAAGGACTCCGCTTCGAGTTCTTCATGATCGCCTATCTCGGCTACCGGCTTCTGATCGGCTTCCTGAAACCCGGCTTCCGGTTCGATTTCGGTCTGACGACGATTCAGATTGTCTGTCTTCTCGGCCTGATGTATTATGGCCGCACACTGATTGCTCTGTTCATTTCCCGATCATCATTATTGACGCCGCGCCATGCCTGAAACCCGAAACTACACCTACTACGATTTCACGGTCAGTCTCTGTCCCGAATGCCTCCGGAAGATCGACGCAAAGATCGTCTTCGAGGATGGGAACGTCTTCATGCGGAAGCGATGTCCGGAGCACGGCTTCATGAACGTGCGGATCGCCTCGGACATCGAATACTACAAGCGACTCCGGAACTACAACAAGGCGTCGGAGTATCCGGCCCGTCCCCTTACCCGAACCGAGTTCGGCTGTCCCTACGATTGCGGGCTCTGTCCCGACCACGAACAGCACTCCTGTCTGACGCTGATCGAGGTGACCGACCGGTGCAACCTGACCTGTCCGACCTGCTACGCCGGATCGTCGCCGACGTACGGACGGCACAGGAGGCTGGAGGAGATCGAGCGGATGCTGGATATCATTGTGGAGAGTGAGGGAGAACCGGATGTGGTGCAGATCAGCGGCGGGGAGCCGACGATCCATCCGCAGTTCTTCGAGATTCTGGATATGGCGAAGTCGAGGCCGATCAAGCATCTGATGGTGAACACGAACGGGGTGCGAATCGCCAACGACCGGGAGTTCGCCGCACGGCTGGCCGACTATATGCCCGACTTCGAGATCTATCTCCAGTTCGATTCCTTCCGTCCGGAGGGATTGCAGCGGATGCGGGGACGAGATCTGAGCGATGTCCGGCGGCGGGCACTGGAGCACCTGAACGAACTGAATCTTTCCACGACGCTGGTGGCGACGCTGCAGCGGGGAGTGAACGATGACGAGATCGGGGCGATCATCGAGTACGCGCTCGAACAGCCGGCCGTCCGGGGCGTCACCTTCCAGCCGACGCAGATTGCCGGACGACTTCAGGACTTCGATCCGGCGACCGACCGGCTGACGATGACCGATGTGCGTACGGCGATTCTGGAGCAGACCGGGATCTTCGCCCCGAACGATCTGATCCCGGTCCCCTGCAATCCGGATGCACTGGTGATGGGCTACGCGCTGAAGCTGAACGGGCAGGTGGTGCCGCTGACGCGCCTGATCGATCCGGACGTTCTGCTGAACAACTCACGGAACACGATTGTCTACGAGCAGGATCCGGCTCTGCACTCACACATCCTGAAGATGTTCAGCACCGGCATCTCGGTCGATTCGCTGCAGGGTGATCTCCACCATCTCCTCTGCTGTCTGCCGAACATCATGGCACCGAATCTCTCCTACAGCAATCTCTTCCGGATCATCATCATGAACTTCATGGATGCGTGGGATTTCGATGTGCGGGCGATCAAGAAGTCGTGTGTCCACATCGTCCACAAGGACGGACGGATCATCCCG
>CAMLOB010000603.1 GCA_946481475.1 uncultured Chlorobiota bacterium
CGATCCGTCTGCGGCGATCTGAAGGACCTGATCGGTCGTCCCGGCAGCACGCTCGGTCGGATTGTTGTTCGCATCACCGACCCAGATCGCGTTCTCCGACAGCGTCGCGTCGTCCAGCAGGTCGTTGATACTCCGCACCACCAACTCATCGTTTGCGTTCCGAAGCACGACGTTCGTGTCGTTGGCGGCTCCACCCGGAACATTCGGCATCGTCACCGTTCCGCTGTTGATTGTCGCCGTCGCTCCGTCAACCTGGATCGTTCCGGCCACCGTCGTGTTTCCGCTGGCGTCCGAGAGGAGGTTGACGTTCTCCACCCACACCTGCGCCGTGTTGTCCCAGCGAAGCGTCGTGTTGTCCACCGTCCCGTCCGGAAGCAACTGGATCGTCTGCCACTGAGGCGATCCGTCTGCGGCGATCTGAAGGACCTGATCGGTCGTCCCGGCAGCACGCTCGATCGGGTTGTTGTTCGCATCACCGACCCAGATCGCATTCTCCGACAACGTCGCGTCGGCGATCACATCGTTGATGCTCCGCACCACCAGCTCGTCGTTCGCGTTCCGAAGCACCATGTTCGTGTCGTTGTTCACTCCCGCCGGAATGTTCGGTGCCGTGATCGTCGTCCCGTTGATCGTCGTGTTTCCGCTGGCGTCCGACAACAGATTGACGTTCTCCACCCACACCTGCGCCGTGTTGTCCCAGCGAAGCGTCGTGTTGTCCACCGTCCCGTCCGGAAGCAACTGGATCGTCTGCCACTGAGGCGATCCGTCTGCGGCGATCTGAAGGACCTGATCGGTCGTCCCGGCAGCACGCTCGGTCGGATTGTTGTTCGCATCACCGACCCAGATCGCGTTCTCCGACAGCGTCGCGTCGTCCAGCAGGTCGTTGATACTCCGCACCACCAACTCATCGTTTGCGTTCCGAAGCACGACGTTCGTGTCGTTGGCGGCTCCACCCGGAACATTCGGCATCGTCACCGTTCCGCTGTTGATTGTCGCCGTCGCTCCGTCAACCTGGATCGTTCCGGCCACCGTCGTGTTTCCGCTGGCGTCCGAGAGGAGGTTGACGTTCTCCACCCACGCCTGCGCCGTGTTGTCCCAGCGGAGCGTCGAGTTATCTACCGTTCCGGTCGGCAACAGGTTCAGCGTCTGCCAGGTCGGCACGCCCCCCTGAAGCTGAAGGATATCTCCGTCGGTACCGACGGCAAGCCAGGAGAGGTCGGCGTTTGCGCCGTTGGCGCTGACGTACATCATTGATCCGACATCAAGCCCGGTGGTATTCGGGAGCCGGATACCGTAATCTCCCGTCAGATTTGCATCGGTGGGAGCCCGAAGTGTGATGGTATTGCGTGACGGCAACGACGTCGCGTCGTCATCGAGCAGCAATTCCTGCGTTCTGAAACCTTGCGACCGCCCGTCGACTGTTGCAAGCAACAAGCCGGCAACGATTGCGGGGGTCAGGTAGCGAATAAATCTCTTCGCTTTCATTGTGTACCCTCGATTTGTGATAGATGCATGGAGTTGGACTATCAGGTTTTTGTACCTGTTTTTTATCTGAGCATAGACTTCTATGGTATTATCTCATACACGACAAAGGTATTGGCCGGCGGAAGGGCCGTGAACTGAACGGTGAAATCCGTCCCGGAATTCTGGGCGATCACGTTCACCGCAATCGACGCTCCTCCCGACGGATCCTCATAACTGACACGAATTTTCGATCCGGCCTGTACCGCCACCTCCGGAATCGTCTGCCGGATCTTTCCTACGGTCGGCACCCGGCCGCTGGCCAGACCGATATTCGTCAGCGTCATCGGCTGCCAGGTCGGCCGACCGCCGGCATCGATCTGCAGAACGGCTTTCGGGGTGTTCGGAGACGGGAACTCCTGCACCCTCCCGTTCGAACTGCCGATCAGCAGATTTCCCTCACCGAGAGGAAAATCCGGAAGCCTTCCGAAGTACGAATAGCCGTTCACCTGCAGACTGTCGGTCTCCACCCCCTGAACATCAAGGCTGCTTGTCCACTCCGGCTCGGTTCCGGCAGCATTGGTTTGCAGCACCTGGCGCGGAGTGCCGATACTCAATTCGGTCGGCTTGCTGCTCGGATCGCCGAACCAGATCGATCCCGGACTCAGGATCAAATCCGTTCCGGAGCTTCCGGCCGATGAAATGATAATCGTGTTCCCGCTTTCAGTAACCGTGGTTCCGGCAGCCCCCTGAATCGTCAACTGTCCCTGAAGACCGTTGATGCTTCTGACGACACCGCCGCGCAGACTGTCGGCAATGCTGGCATCGTATGCCCGCAATGCATAGGGAGCGGAAACAACCATTGTCCGCGGCGTCATCTCCCGTTCTCCCTGTAATTCGATCGCCAGCCAATACTGGCGGTCAAACGGAATGTTGTTCAACGGAGTTTTCAGTCCCAGAACGGCATCAAAAACTCCGTCGAGCGTAACGACCGACTGGGTTTCTTCCCAGACCGGAGTTCCGCCGCCGGCGGTTTCGTATAATCTGATCGTCACCACATACATGGCATCCGGCACGGCCAGACCATCCGGTTCCACCAGTACGCCCTGATAGGAGAGGAGGCGAGGGACATCAGGCAGAGGGGTCTGTCCGTTCGCTTCCGACAGCAGAAAAAGACCGAATAAAAGAAGGAGGAAAGAGAACGGAGTTCTTTTTCCGGCAATTCTCCACCGATATCTATCCTCTATGTAGGGCCTGTCGACTATCAAGATTTCCTGTCGATGTTTTACTGTTCCACATCCGGATGTTCCAACGACATCCTGCCGTCACTTCTTCTTCTTCTCCTCTTCCTTGTCACGTTCGGTACCGCTTGCCTCGCCCGGCTCGCTCTCAATCGGCACAATCAACTCGACGGGATCGGATATAAGCTTCGGTATATCGCGAACGATATACT
>CAMLOB010000604.1 GCA_946481475.1 uncultured Chlorobiota bacterium
CTTTCCCCCTTCCCCTTCTCCATTTTGCCTTTTGCCTTTTGCCTTTTGAATTGCCCCGGCATTCCTCCGCAACCCTTCGGCCTTCGCCCGCATGATCGGGCTCCCCTGGAAACGCTCCCGGAACTCCTCGTCGCTCATTGCAAGGATCTCGTCGAACGTCAGGTCGAGTCGCCCCGGGCGGGGGGCGAAGTCCGGCTCGTCGGTCGGCTGCCGGAACTTGTTCCACGGACAGACGTCCTGGCAGATGTCGCAGCCGAAGACCCAGCGGTCGAGCTTCGGGGCAAGCTCCGGAGCAATCGGCTCGTCCGGCGACTGCTCGATCGTCACGTAACTGATACACCGGTTGGCATCGACAACGTAGGGCTGCGTGATGGCGTCGGTCGGGCAGGCGTCGATGCAGCGGGTGCAGGTGCCGCAGAAGTCGGGGATCGGATCGGTGTAGCCGAGTTCAAGGGAGGTCATCATCACGCCGAGAAAAACCCAGCTTCCGTGCGACCGGGTGATGACGTTGGAATGCTTCCCCATCCAGCCGAGTCCGGCCCGGACCGCCCAGGCCTTCTCCATCACCGGACCGGCGTCGACGTACCAGCGATTCTCCGCTTCGGGATCGAGCGTCAGGATGTGCCGGTGAAGCTTCTTCAGCTTCTTCGGCAGAATGCGATGGTAGTCCCGTCCCCAGGCATAGCGGCTGATCTTTGCGTGGTCCGGCTCCTGCGGATGTTCCACCGGCGTGTAGTAGTTCTTCGCCACGACAATCACCGAGCGGGCCGAAGGGAGGATCTGGCGCGGATCAATCCGCCGCTCCGGCTCCCGCTCCAGCCACTCCATCGAGCCGTTGTAGCCGCGGGCAAGCCATTCCTCCAGCCGGACTCCCTCGCCGGAGAGACGCCCGGCCGGAGCAAAGCCGATCAGGTCGAAGCCGAGTTCGTTGAGTGCGTGACGGCGGATCGCTTCGGTTATGTCGTGGTCGGTCGTCATGCCGGAATGTACGGAAACACCGGGGGGCGCATTGTGAAGGTTCTCATCTCCGGGTGTCGGTCGGCAGGCTCCGCAGAGGTAAAACCGGAGACGTCGATTCCTGGTTATCCACCATTATCGGACGACGGGAACTTTTTCTTTTCGTGCATCTGTTAACTCTCACGCAAGTATTGGCGATTCACCGCAGTGTACGTGTACAACATCATTTATTATCAGGAGGGAATATATGGCAACGATGAAGTCGCTCAGAGATCTGTATATCCACGAATTGAAAGACATCTACAGTGCGGAAAAGCAGTTGACGAAGGCCCTGCCGAAGATGAGCAAGGCCGCACGGTCACCGGAACTTCAGCAGGCGTTCGCCGATCATCTGCAGGAGACAAAGCGCCATGTGGAGCGCATCGAGCAGATCTTTGCATCATATGACGAGAAGCCGGGAGGAGTCAAGTGCAAGGGAATGGAAGGGTTGATCGAGGAGGGGGAAGAGCTTCTGAAGGAAAAGGACGTCAACCAGGACGTTCTGGATGCCGGTCTGATCGCAGCCGCCCAGCGCGTGGAGCATTACGAGATTGCCGCCTACGGAACAGTGATTACCTACGCAAAGGCACTGGGAGAGAAGGAGGCGATCGATCTGCTGAAGGAGACGATCGACGAGGAGAAGGCGGCCGACAAGAAACTGACGAACATTGCGACATCGGGTGTGAATCGGGCGGCGAAGCTGGAGACCAGGATGGCAATGTCGTGAACCGGTGGAGGTATGGAATGGTAAAGTGATCGGTTTCCCGATCCTGAAGGGGGGAGAGAAGGTCGACTTCGGTCGACCTTCCTTTTTTTTGTCCCCCGGAGGGTCGATCCGCTCCGTAACACCATGCGAAAAACCACCCGATATCTTCCCCATCCGGAATCTCCGGACTTCGCCGCTACGACCTCCCTCCCGGGCATACGAACGGAGAAGAGGCTCCACATTTTTTTGTTACAGCGCGCACAATCGGGGTAGGGACAAACTCCTTTCATTTGTATCTTCACGCATGCCACAGTCCCAACCCATACCTGATTGTACTGCATGCAGTTCACGCGTCGATTCGGTTTTCAGCAACATGGCCGAATCGGAGCTTCCGGTTATTAACCAGAACAAAGTCTGCCGCAAGTACAAGCGTGGAGAATTTCTTTATCTCGAAGGGGAACAGGCCGCCGGTCTCTACTGCATCCACGTCGGCAAGATCAAGGTCTTCAAGACCGGTGCCGACGGCCGTGAGCAGATTATCAGGTTGGCCAAGGGGGGAGATGCCCTCGGCTATCGGGGGTTGCTCGATGAAGGCTCTCATTCCTCCAGCGGACAGGCGTTGGAAGAATCCCACGTCTGCTTTATTCCGAAGCAGATGTTCTTCTCTCTTGTCTCCTCCAAACCCAACTTCACATTTCGTCTCTTCGAACTTCTCTCGAACGAGTTGGAGGATACCGAGCAGCGGATAGTGGAGATGGCGCAGAAGCCGGTGCGGGAGCGCGTTGCCGAGACGATCCTTCTGCTGAAGAGCACCTACGGCCTGAAAGAGGACGACCGAACCCTCAACGTCCGGATCACGCGGGAGGATATCGCCGGCATCGTCGGTTCGGCCACCGAGTCGGTGATCCGGAACCTGACGCAACTGAAGGATGAAGGGATTATCGGACTTGCCGGACGGGACATTCTGGTGCTGAACTCTCCGGAACTTGTCCGGGCGGCCAATCTTTCCGACTGAAATTTCTCTCTTCCCGGGAATCTTGATTTCCGTCATGGTTTCCCTCCCCCTGCAGCCTTAATTTTCGCCATGTTGAGTATTCACACTGATGAATCATCATGAGAGAAATCACACATGGCGAATCAGGCCTGCAGATCGGCCTCTCTTCCGGTAGGCTTCTCTACGGCGAGGGAATGCCGATCC
>CAMLOB010000605.1 GCA_946481475.1 uncultured Chlorobiota bacterium
CCCCTTCTGAAACTTTCAGGACCGCCGTCCGTTTCGGGCGACGGTCTTTTTTTTTCCGACCGATGAAGTTGCATTTTTGCACCTTGCCGAAGGAGAGCAGGAATCCCGAGCCTCCCGCAACCCGATTCCGGATTGTTAAACTTTTCATTTTGCATTTTGAATTGAACCGCCATGTTCGAGGCCTTTGACGTTCAATCCATCATAGAGTGGTTGCAGGGGTTATCGCCGTTGGGCATCTACGGGGCTCTGTTCTTCGCCACGTACATCGAAAATCTGGTTCCCCCCTCTCCCAGCGATGTCGTGATGCTTTTCATCGCAACGCTGATCGGTATCGGAACAATCAATTTCGTACCGGCTCTGGCTGTTGCCACGGTCGGAAGCGTCAGCGGATTTCTCACGGCATTTTATCTGGGTAGACGATTCGGCCGCGCCCTTACCAACTCCAACCGTTTCCCCTTCATCACAAAAAAGTCCGTCCGGAAAGTCGATGAGTGGTTCGACAAGTACGGCTACGGCGTCATCGTCATCAACAGGTTCATGGCCGGCACGCGTGCGGTCGTCAGTTTCTTTGCCGGGATGTCGGAGATGGATGTGAAGCGGACCACATTCTTCTGCACCATATCGGCTCTTGCATGGAACAGCCTCGTGATATGGCTTGGAAGTTTTCTCGGCGAGAACTGGCAGAAGGGGGAGGAAATTCTCAGCCGATACGGACTCGTCGTCTCGATAATTTTCGGCGCAATCGTTCTCTTCTTTCTTATCAGATGGATCGTCAAACGGGTCCGGGGAACGAAGGAAGAGGAGTGAGGCGAATAATCTGCCTCCCCTTGTCTCTCCTCTGCTCAGATATCCTCTGAAAGTATCCGCATCCCTTCCTCCATACCGAGCGCAAACCGGGGATGGGATTCCTGATAGATCTCCATCAGATTCCGGAGCATACGAGCGACGATGTGCCGTCCACTCACCGGCTCGAGAAAGGCCGGATGGAACTCCACACCGATAGATTGCAGGAACTACTTGCACTGCTCCTCGGTCACCACCACACCGTCGTTGAACGGATCGATGATAAAGTCCTCCTCTCCTTCTTTGTACCTGGCCAGGAAGTGGACCGGAAAACTGACGCCGTACAGGGGTAGACCGAGACGCCGGGCAAGCAGGAGCCAGACGACGGTCATCGTTACCGGAATGCCCCGGCGCCGGTCGATGACGGCATTGAGACAGGAATTGTCCGGATCGTGGTACTTGTTCTGGGACACTCCTTTCCAGAGCTGTTGCCGCACCAGGTAGATGCGGAACTCCCGGATCGCCTCGATCCCCAGATTCGACTCCCGTGTCCGCCAGCGCAGCAGTTCGGCCATCGTATCAAGTCTGGCCCGATAGACCTCCCGATCCAGGTCCGGATAGCGGTGCAGGGCGATCGCCATGGCCCCTTCTTCCAGGTCGAACGTACCGGGTCCGTCGATCTCCTCCCGCTCGGATAATCGCCGCAACTCATTCAGCATACTTCGCAGACCGATTTCATTCAGCGCATCCTGCGCCGCCTGCCAGAGCAGACTGTCGTACGGACTCTCCCCTCTCCCTTCGATAATATCACGCAACTGCACCGTCGCCGGGGTACCGAGTTCGGTCAGCCGACCGAAGACCGCCTCGCGAACGGTCGGATCCGGATCATCGAGCAGCCGGACCAGGGAATCGAGCTCGCGATCAGTCATCAGACATCCTCCAGGTCCGTTTCAATGTGCCCCGGATCGATTTCTCCTCCGTTGCCGACCTTGTGATGAGCTTCAAGCCGGGTGGTCAGGAACTTGAACGTATCCTCGACGGAATTGCTCCGGTGGAAAAGATCGAGATCTTCAGGAGAGATCATGCCGGTATCAACCAGATAATCGAAGTTGATGACGTTCTCCCAGAAGTCCATACCGTAGAGAACGACGGGAAGATGTTTGGTCACCTTGCCGGTCTGCACGAGCGTCAGCGCTTCCATCAGTTCATCGAGCGTACCGAAACCGCCGGGGAAGATCACGACGGCTTCGGCAAGGGACATAAAGAAGAGCTTCCGCATGAAGAAGTAATGGAACTCGAAGTTGAGCGATGCGGTGGCATACTGATTCGGCACCTGCTCGAAGGGGAGGGAAATATTCAGTCCGATAGAATCTCCTCCGGCCTTGTGTGCTCCTCTGTTTGTCGCCTCCATGATGCCGGGACCGCCGCCGCTGCACATCAGGAACGACCGGGCGGCACCCGGCACGGTCACCATTTCTCCCCACTCGGTAAGGCGTCGCGCCAGCTCAACCGCATCGTCATAATAGCGGGCCATCTTCAGCCTGTGGTCAAGCCGCCTCCGCTTCAATGCAAGCTCTTCGTTCTCCTCTCCGGCTCTGGCAATCGCCTCTTCGAGGGCCGCCATTTCTCCCTGCACGGTTTCGATCGGATCGATACGGGCCGAACCGAAGATGACGATGGCTCCGTCGACGTTGTGCCGCTCAAGTCGGGTGACCGGCTCCAGATATTCTGCCATAATCCGGATGATGCGCGCGTCCGGACTGTTGAGGAACTCCTTGTTGTTGTAGGCTTTGATTAACGGGACATCCGGTCCCTGACTGTATGGATGTTGGCTCATTGTAGGCTGTTGATTCTGATGATATTTCTGTTTTCCACCGGTCGGTCGCCGGACGGATCAGGATCGGTTCAATTATCCCGTTCGACTCTTCCTGTCTGTCGTTTCCGCTACAGACGAAGGAGAGACCGATCCGTTCTGCAGGGCGCACACCGGTCCGGACAGTTCCTGATAACGAACGGACCCGCGCTCTCGCTCCTCTGAGAGGGTGTCTTAAAAGTCACGAATTGCAGAAGTCTCTGTGCTTCGTGGTACCTGGCGTCCTTTGTGTCGGCAC
>CAMLOB010000606.1 GCA_946481475.1 uncultured Chlorobiota bacterium
CGCCAGATTCATCCGGCCGAGCCGGTCGATCACATGATCGAGGCGCAGATTCTCCGGGTTCCCCTCAACCGGAATGCTTTCGACGCCGATGCCGGCATCCCGCAGTTCATGTGCCCTCGGGACATCACTCATATCCTCGCCGATGAAGACGGTGGTCATCTCCCTGAACTCGTCGGTGAAGAGTTTCAGGTGGGGGGGGAGTTCCAGCGACCTGTCCAGAACGATCCGTTTCGGAGCGTAATGGATTGCGTCGTTGCGAACCGTCAGCGAAGGATTGTCGTGGAGCGCCGTTCGGGTTCCCACCAGAATCGCATCGGATCCGGCCCGCAGATGGTGGACGTATTGGCGGGCCATCTCTCCGGTGATCCATTGCGATTCCCCTCCGGGGAGTGCGATATAACCGTCGAGCGACTGGGCCACCTTGATCGTGATGAAGGGCTTACCGGTCTTGATGAAATGGATCCAGGCTTCGTTCAATCGTTTCGCCTCGTTCTCCAGCACACCGACCACCACTTCCAGTCCGGCCTCACGCAGACGTTTGTTCCCGCGACCGTTGACCAGCGGGTTCGGGTCGCGCATCGCCGTCACCACCCGCCCGACGCCGGAGGCGGCTACCAGGTCGGCACAGGGGGGAGTCTTCCCCATGTGACTGCACGGTTCCAGCGTCACGTAGAGCGTCGCCCGGCTCAGGTCCCGCCCGGTTGCCTGCCGCAACGCCTCCGCCTCTGCGTGTGGTCCGCCGAACTTCTGATGGTATCCCTCGGCGATGATCGTACCGTTCTCGTCGGTGATCACCGCGCCGACCATCGGGTTCGGACTGACTTTCCCCCGTCCGCGCGAGGCAAGTTCAAGTGCCCTGCGCATCATGACGCGGTCGTATTCCAGTTGCCCTGTTTGTTGTTCGTTCATATATGCGTCTATGTCCGGCGGCTATCGTCCGCCCCATTCAAATTCCTTCCGGATCGTGTAGGGAGTCGGTTTTGCCGGAATCGTTCCGACGATGGTATAGGTGCCTCTCCTTGCCGGCGTACCCGACCGGGTATTCCCGTTCCAGAACACCTTGTAGGTTGCCGTCTCGCCCACATCATCCGGCTCGACCTTGCCGATCGCCTGTGTGAAGGACTTGCCGTCGGAAGAGGACCAGATCGATATCGGCCCTTCATAGATTTCAATCCGGTGCGTTTCGCTTGTCGGCAGTTGTTCGGTGACCGGCGGCTCTTTCACCCGTCGGGCCTTCAGAATGAACTCGATCCCTCCGGACTTTTCCTCGGGATCGAGCGTCAGGACGATCGGATCCGATGCGATCATCTCCGGAAGTGTGGCCACCACTTCTTTCAGCCAGGTACCCGACTCGGTATTGATCAGCGTGACGAGTCGGAATCTGTGCGGTGCGGCTGCATCCGGTTTCCAGGTCGTTCCGGCCGATGCCATGATCGATGTCGCCCGTCCCCCCAGTCCGCTCCGGGTGATGTCGTCGGTATAGAGCGAATCGATCCACTTCCCGTCGGTATCGAAGACGATGAAGCTGAAGGACTTCAGCTCGGTAATCGTTCCGAGGCGCATGGAACGTTCCCGCTCGCCGACGCCGATCAGTACTCCCAGATAGAGCGTCCCGTCATCGTTCGGCTGCACAACGATTTCGGGGTTCAACCCCGCAATGCCGGTGTCCAGATCATAAGGGGTCAGTCCGATCCGTTTCAGATAAGAGTTTCCGACCGTACTCTCCTTCGATCCCCCGCAGGCGGAAATGCCGATCGGGAGGGAGAGTGCGGTGAGCAGAAGAATCGCGGATATATAACGTGTGTTCATGGCGGTATTTGAGAAGTCTGTGTGAGAGAGTCGGAACAATTGTCGGCAATCGGCAATGCATGGACATTGCACGGGTCGCAGAATGCCGCAACGGGAAGGGGGCTACTCGATTCCGGCCTCGCTTTTCAGTCTGACCAGGAGTTCAAATCCCTTCCTCGTAATTGCGTATACGTGCTGTATCTGGCTTTTGCCCTGTGTGTTGCGAAAGTACCGATTCTCTGTTGCCAAGTACCCGTGAAGATGGAGTTTCACATGGGCCTGCCGTCGTTCCGCATAACTGAAGTGTACTCCCCAGAATCCTCCCCGCTCATCGGAGTCACGTGTAAAGACCTCGGCGTTGTACAGAATGTCGAAGACAAGGACAACGCCGAGGCTTTGCAGCTCCGGAGGGAGAATTTCGGTTCTCCCCGCAATGGAATTAAGTCGTTCAATTTCTATCGATCGAATCGCCATACCTGCGCAACACACACTTTGCTCAGTTGATTCCCGCCGCCTGCTTCAGCCGACGCAGGAACTCGATACCGCTGTCGTTGGTCTTCCAGCCGGTCTCGGCGATGTCGTCGGGAATTCCGTCGTCATCGATATCATCCTTCTCGATGTCGACGAACCCTTCCCAGCGTAATTCCCGGACGGCGTTGACCAGTTCCTTGTGGTCGACCCCCGGGACATCCTTCAACGGCTCTGCACTGAAAAATCGCTGGCTGCGACCGTTCTCCAGAATTGCCGCTATCAACGGCAGACTGTGGTCGCGCAGACGCAAGGGGATCAACTCCTCCTGCGTTGCGATGGCGTTCAGTTTGTCATGCTGTTCCTGTGTGAACATGGCGGTTCCTCCTGTTTTATTTGCGGGGTGTGTAGTTCCCTGAGTCGGTTTGTTCACTTTGCGGTATAAATATACCTGATGATTCATGGGGTATGGAGAACCGCAAAGCATCTTTTCCTTTCGAGGGTCACGGGGCGCTTGTCCGGTTCGGCAACATACCGGAGGAGACCGATAAAGACCAACGGTACAAGGACGAAATCATGTCGATACGGTTCCTGCCGTTGCCCCTCAACATCTCTTCTTCCATCTCTTCCCGTCCCT
>CAMLOB010000607.1 GCA_946481475.1 uncultured Chlorobiota bacterium
TTCCGTTGACACTGAATCCGATTCCCATTTACTTTCTTACGTTTGCCGAAGCGGGGAACGTCTGGGGGGATCTCGGAGATTACAACCCGTTCGATCTGAAACGTTCAGCCGGTTTCGGAATGCGGGTAATGATGCCGCCGATCGGCCTTCTCGGATTCGACTACGGTTTCGGCTTCGACACCGATTCGCGTCGCACCAGCGCCACGTCGGCGGGAACCTCCTCCGGATGGCATTTCCACTTCCAGTTCGGCAGGTAAACGGATTTTTTCTCGTAGCATATATTCTTTCACAACATACGCAACTGCAAACAACGCGAATTGAAACGATGACTATGATCTATCGCACAGCATTGATCCTCCCGATCGCCCTTCTTTTCACCATATCGGCCCGGGCCCAGTCCGGCATCGGCACAGTGCGGGCATCGGAAATCATAGCCGAAATGCCGGAGTACAAGGAGATCGAAACCCAGGTCGCCGCCATCCGGAAACAGTATCAGGACACATTGCAGATGATTCAGCAGAGGCTGGATGCGGAGCTTGAGACCTTCCAGCAACAACAGGGGGTCTACGCACCGGAGAAGCGGGCCGAGGAAGAACAGCGTCTGCAACAACTGTATCAGGGGGGGCTTGAGTACCAGAACAGGCATCTCGGACCCAACGGTACGATTGCCGAATACACCAGCCAGTTACTGAAGCCGCTGGAGGAGAAGGTCATCAATGCCATTCGGGCGGTGGCCAAACAGAAAAAACTTGCCGTTGTTATAAATGAACAGGAAACGCTCTATGCCGACCAAACAATCGATATCACTCTTGAAGTCCAGTTGTATCTCAGGAATGGGAAGTAAAAAACTGCAAATCCGGTTAGGTTTGCTTCTCCCGGTTGTCTTCACTCTTGCCGGAGCAGGGGCCGGTGCCCAGACAACGATCGCTTACGTCTCCAGTGAGGCGATCGTTGAACGGTTGCCGCAGGCGATTGAAGCCAGAGGGGAACTTGGGACGATGCAGGCGAAATGGCTTCAGGAGATCCGCCGGCTTGAGGAGAAGATCATGACGCTCCGCAAGGAGATCGAGCAGAACAGACTTCTCTGGAGCAATCAGGAGAGGAGTGACAAGGAGGGGCAGCTCCGGGATCTGGAAGCCTCGCTTGCCTCCTACCGGGCCGACAAGTTCGGACCGGGGGGAGAGTTCGAGCGACTGTACGGCGAACTGATGACTCCGGTCCTCGATATTGTGATGGTCGCCGTTCAGGCCGAAGCCGAGGAGCAGAAGTACGATTACGTTTTCGACAAAAGCAGCCGCGGTCTGCCGATGCTCTTTGCCAATCCGGACCGGGATATTACCCTTGCAGTACTGAAGAGGCTGGGTGTGGAGGTGGATGCCTCCGAACTGGAGAAACGGGAGGAGAAGCCGAACCGGTTGCTGCCGGAATCCTTTCCGGTCGATATCGGCATTGACGGGAACTCGCCGATCAGTCTTGACCCTAACCTCACACTTCCGCAAACGGTGCGGAACGGTACTCCGGTGGAAGAGAAGGTGGAGTCGAATCCAAATGCATTGCTTCCCGAGAAAGAGGAAGAAAGCGATCCGAGATAATTGACCGATGAGATGACGCAACGTACAGCAATACCTATACAGCGTATCGCAGAACTTATTGACGGTGAGATCTTCGGCGATGAGACCCTTGAGGTCTGCGACATTCAGGGACTGGAAGAAGCGGTCCCCGGTGATCTCTCCTTCCTCTCAAATCCCAAGTATGTCCGCTATGTCAACACCACGCAGGCCTCGGCTCTGATCGTCGGCAAGGACTACCGGTTCGACCGTGAAGATCTGACATATATCGTGGTCCAGGATCCCTACCTTGCATTTATCAAGGCTCTGCGTGTGTTACGGCCGGAACGGGAGGTCTTCGAGCCGGGAATTGACGGGAGTGCCGTGATCGCCGACGATGTGGTGCTTGGCGAGGGGGTGGTGATCGGACCGAACGTGGTGATCGGTGCCGGGAGCGTGATCGGCGCCGGGAGCGTGATCCTCGGCAATGTATTCCTCGGAAGAGACGTGATGCTTGGGGGCAACTGCCGGATTTACCCGAACGTCACAGTCTACTCCGGCACCGTTATCGGTTCGGGAGTAATTATCCACTCCGGAAGCGTGATCGGCTCCGACGGTTTCGGCTTTACGCGGAACAGCGAGGGGGACTGGGAAAAGATTCCCCAGACCGGATGTGTGGTGATCGAGGATGAGGTAGAGATCGGCGCCTGCGTGACGATCGACCGGGGGACGCTCGGAGAGACGAGAATCGGTCGGGGATCGAAGCTGGATAATCTGATCCACGTGGCCCACAATGTGAAGATCGGGGAGAGAACGGTGATTGCCGCCCAGACCGGTATATCCGGCAGTACCGTGATCGGTGCCGAGAACATGATTGCCGGTCAGGTCGGCATTGTCGGACATATCGAAACGGCCGAACGGGTGATTATCGAAGCGCAGTCGGGAGTCAGCAAATCCCTGTTGAAGTCGGGACGATACTTCGGTAACCCGGCGAAGGAACATGCTCAGGCTCTCCGCCAGGAAGGAGCATTGCGGCAGTTGCCCAACCTGCTGCCGGAGCTTCGGGAAATGAAGCGCAAGATTCGAGGGCTTGAAGAGGCGCTCGGCATTGTCGAGGAAGGAACCGAATAAGATCGAACGGCCGGAGTATCGGTCTCCGTTCGCTGCACGTCACTATATCTTCGTTCATGAGAAAACGCCAACGTACCATTGCGTCATCGGTCAGCCTGAGTGGTGTGGGACTGCACACGGGGACCGAGACGACTCTTACATTCCATCCGGCCGCAGAGGGAGAGGGGATCACGTTTGTCAGAACCGATGTCGAGGGGAGT
>CAMLOB010000608.1 GCA_946481475.1 uncultured Chlorobiota bacterium
CCCGGCGTCGGCGGCGCTGCTGCTTCCAGCTCACCGAAGAGCGGATCAACACCGTCAGTAGCACCGATACCGGTACCCATCGTCAGGTACGTGACGTCCGGCGACACGGCCGAACTGCGGAGTCTCAACTGAATCCCCCGTGTCTGTCTCGGCTCTTCACCCGTATTCAGACCACTCTCCAGCGGATTGCGGTTGACGATAAGCTGAACCCGCAGACGAACGGCACTATTCTGAGCGTCAATCGAGCTGATCGTGATATATCCCTCATAAATGCCCGGCGTCGGATAGTCGTCCGGCGGCGATGGCAACATATCAGGATTAGCGACGATGTTGAAGAAAGCCTCCTCTCCAACCCGGCGAATCGTGATCCAGCGCTCACCATTCCGAACGCCCGGAGGCACTGAAGGATTGTTCGTGTCGACGCGCAGCCAGGGCTGATCGGTCTCCACTCTCAGGTTGCGCAGGAATGTCCCGGCAACGCCGTTGGAGATCTTTATTCCCTTGAAGATGCGAACCGTATTGCCGAACTGCGTCTGCATTGGAAGGACCAGATCGTAATTCGAGTTGTCGGCCGGATTCGGCAGAATAACCTGCGAACTCGGAATCAGGTCGATCCGCGGACGACGCGTGATCTGCACAATGGCTGATCCGTAGTCGTTCGGATACGTGATCGGGAAAATCGGCGGCGGGAAGACACCTGTCTGCACCGCACTGAAACCCCGTGCAATCATCTCCGGAGTCACATTGCTCGGATCATAGTTGTTCCAGCGAATCGAATCACGGACAAGAATCAACTGGTCGGCGGTAATACCGCAGGTTCCTCCGTTTGCCGTGCCGATCACTTCAAAGATCACATAGACGAAGGGAGTGTAATCCCGATCCAGACAGGTCGGATTCGGAATACCCGGATTCGAAACCGGAGAGCGCGGAAGCGGAAGCGAGGAGCTTCCTGCAATCGTTACTCGCTCACCGAATGTTGAAGCTCCGCCGGTTGTCGGGAACTTGTAATTCGGCTCGCCAACTGCATTCCAGCTCAGATTGAAGTGCTTGGCCAGAACGTTGGTATCATTCGGCAATGCACCCCGCTTCGATACGCCCACCGCTTTCAACATACAGTTGTTGTACTGTATCTGGAAGCGGAAGCTGAAGATTCGCTCTCCCGGATGTCCCACAATGTTCTCTCTCGTCAACGAGTCGAGACAGTTGTGGATAAAGACCGGAAGGACCAGATAACGTTTTTCTCCGTTTCCGGGTTCGGACACATAGATCGTGTCGCCATTAATAACGTCGCCGCCAGGATTATTGGTCGGCAACTCTTTTTGTAAGGACAGGGTCGGCAGGAACTTCGCGCCAAGCTGCGCCCGAGCAACCGTTGTGCTCAATGCGAACAGGGCAAGGATCGCTACAAACCGAATCCCCAAGAACCAATAGCGTTTACGCATGGATCTACTCCTGTGGTAATGGTGAATAACTTACCGTTATTGTATGAATTGTCTATTCCAAAATATTCTTTCTGAGCATCGAACCACGATAAAATACATCCCCTCCCCTACACGCTCCTCCAGCCGCACCAGAACCTCTCTTCCTGAGCTGAAATCATCCCGGTACAGAATGCGTGCCCCTTTAGCGTCATAGATCGCGACGCTTTGAACAGGTCCCCAGATTCCCGGAATAATTCGCAAGGCACCCCTTTCCTGAAACACCTCTATCCCCTCTCTCTCTTGCTCCCCTTCGCTCCCCCTCACACTTACTGTGGTATCGGCCGTGTCGGCCGGAATTTCCTTAGCGACTACTCTGGCATTTTCAACACGCAGCTTTCCAATGCAGGAAAACTCGTCTACGCTGAACTCATCGATTGTCAACGCGGCGTCGAAGCCGCTATCGGTTGTTCGCTCCAGCAAAATGCGCAGAATCAAACTGTCTCGCGATTGGACCTCAACATTTGACGTAAAGTGTCCGGTAATTCTCCCCGGCTCGATGGTCACTTCCCTTCCGCTCCACTCCTCAGCACGTTCGGCACCGGTTGTCACCGTGTCTACAAACCGGAAATCTCCTCCCTCCGCACTGATGCTGAAGGCAATCTCCCGGACGCTCTTATCGGCCAGATTGCCGACATAGAGACTGACCGTATCGATCCGATTCGTATCCAGATCTGCGTCAGAAATTCTGATGGTTCCGGTATACTCGGGTGTGGTATCCCGCAGAACCCTTACAAACCCCGGAATAAATCGACTTGAGCCGATATTATTTCCCAGATTTCCTTCCAGAATCCTGAACAGATCCGGTTTGGCTCCTCCGGCAGGAGGCTCGATCGTCGTATCGCTTTCCACAAGACGCCCCTTCATGTAGAAGAGGGGAATGTTGGTGCCGATAACCGGACGCTGATTCGCATCTGCCGAGACCGTCACGTACAAATAACCGTTGTTGGTATCGACATCCTGAACTTTCGACGGAAACCGTCCGAAGAGTGTCTGAGGAGGAACCAGAATATACGGCGGTTCAAGCCGAACCGTCGAGACGTCCCACCTCACGACTATTTCGCATGCCAGTACGCTATCCTGAAGCCGGAATCCCAGAACGGTGTCGCTGGCGGTGGAACTCTCCACCCAGACTCCCCAATCTTCAAATCTTCTCCCCTCATCCACTCTGCAGAGACCGAAATCTATCGTGTCAACCCAGATTCTCAAAGAACGCTCTTCCGATTGTGCCTCTCCTCTTCCGCTCAGTCCTACCATCCCCACCCAGGCCAACAGCACCACCTTTGCCCAGCCCATTCCAGCTTTCAACACACTCTGAATAATCGTTCCATCCTTTGTATTCTGCACTGCGGAGTTCATATTCCGCCTCATTCT
>CAMLOB010000609.1 GCA_946481475.1 uncultured Chlorobiota bacterium
ATTCGCAATCAACCCCCACCTGCAGCAGATGCCGTTTGATCCGCTGAAGGATCTGGTGCCCGTTGGAAGGGTCGCAATCGTACCGAACGTCGCTGTGGTACCCACGTCACTGCCCGTCAAGAACATCGCCGATCTCATCAAGCTGGCCAAGGAGATGGGAATCAAGTCGCCGATTCCGAACGTCCCGTCGATCTCTCTCGGCACTGACGAAGTAACCCCGCTGGAGATCACCGCTGCCTTCGCCACCTTCCCGAACAACGGAATGTTTGTGGAACCGACGATGATCACCAAGGTGGAGGATCGCTACGGCAACGTCATCTACGAAGCCCCGCGGATTGTCCACGACGCACTCGATCCGAAAGTTGCCGGGTGGATGGTCTCGATGATGCGGGGCGTGGTCGACGGCGGCACGGCGACATCCGTCCGCCAGTTCTTCAGTCACGCAGCGGCCGGCAAGACCGGAACGACGCAGGACTTCGCCGACGCCTGGTTTGTGGGCTACACCCCCGAGTTGACCGCCGGCGTCTGGGTCGGCTTCGACGATCACCGCATCAAGTTTACCGGCTGGTACGGTCAGGGAGGAAAGGCGGCCGCGCCGATCTGGGGCCGGTTCATGGGAAAGGTCTACAAAGATGACGGTCTCCCCTATCAGGAGACCAGCTTCGACGGACAGCCGAAGGGGGATTACGTCACCCTCCCGTACAACCTGAACGTCCCCCTGGAGAACGCCGAGGTGCCGGCCGACGCATTGCAGATCGGAGGCGACGGGAACCGGCCGACACCACAGCTCATCGAGCCGAAACAGGTGGTGGAGACGGAGAACTCCGGGAAACCGGAAGCGCCCCCCTCGGACGGCGGAAACGGGGGAGGAAAAGGGGGAGGACTGCAGGTCAAGAATCTGGATCCGAAAAAGGAAGAGAAATGAGCGGCAGAAGCCTACACGTTCGAAGAGATCACCACAGGAAACCGGGTACTTGGGAATGTGCCGGCTTCGTGATTCCGGGACCATTGTTCATTGGTCGGCAAGTAGATTCTTGACGACGGACTAACCGACCTTGACCGGATTACGGCAACGCTGGGAACCTGTTCCGGAGCCGATCACAACTGAACGACAAAAAAGCCCGGAACAATCCGGGCTTTTTACTTTTCCTCTGCTTTCCTATGCTATTCCAGACCTCCCCCGCCACTGTATGGTTCATTGAACTGTTGATAGTAGCCACTGTAAAACGGTTCCGTTAAGGCGGTCGATGCTCTACCTGAAATGTTATCGCTACGTGCCGGGTAATAGTCTCCACTTCCTGCAACGGTCAGCGTAATATCTATATAGGCATTCACACTATTCCAGCTTCCCGGCGGAACCCACTTCACGACACCGATAGGACTGCCTCCCGTCGTAACGATATGACTTCCATCGCTCCAGATTGTCAGAGTTTCTATATCAATGCGCTGAAGTGTAGCTTCATTCACCGCACTTACGGTATAGGTCAGCGTATCGGTACAATAGAAGTTATCGACCAACTGTTCCCGGTAGCCGAGACGCGGATCGAACCATCTCACCGAATGAGCATAGGAGATCGTATCTCCCGAGATCACAAAGCTTTTTGACCGACTCATATCACTCAATTCCGATGCGGTCTTTGTCTTCTCATATCGCTGATTGACCCAGTTCGCTAATTCAATGCGTTCCTTTCCTTGTGCCAATTCTACAAACTGGTAGATCACCCGGCAGGAATCGTAGAGATGATGAAACGTGTAGTTTGCCCAGAAGCTGTCGGGGGAGAGTGTGTCTCCATTTTCCCCGACAGGGCTGATTGTCACCCCATCCTGAATCTCTACTGGAACCTGAGCTTTGGTCGGATGCGTGAGTAGCGGGAGGAACACCATACACAGTAACGGCAACGTTCCCCGAAGTAGTAGATATTTCATGCCAACACCTTCATGATATGGGAATTGAAGATAGACCGTTCTTCATGCCAAACAGAGGCGTTGAAAACAAACACACCGTGTAAAGCTTCAATCCTCTTTTGCTTGATTGCTCTATGTACGTTTTTGACAAAGAGAACCTTGTTTTTCTGAAGTTCCTTCATCATTGTCGCTCGACAGTACGTTGCAGGTGAGGGGCTGTCATCTTCATAGACAGTTCAATATATGAACATTTTGACAATGGTCAAATATTGAAGCCGGGATAAGATAACACAACGAGATATAGTCTCGTGCCATACTGAAAAAGACCTGCCGGGAACTGTCACAGAGAGAAGTTCCCGGCGTTGGTTATCTCCCTGCTGGTGGACATGTCATTCTGCCCTCAATATTAGAGTCTGGACTGGGAGAAGTTTACCCCCTTCTCTATTGACCTGCAATAGCTCCATTGC
Organism: uncultured Chlorobiota bacterium; assembly: GCA_946481475.1. Next base: position 2,373 of record CAMLOB010000609.1, read on the forward strand.
AGGTTTATTCTTCGGACATGACCGTATTGCCGTCGTTCGTGTCCGGTATCGGAACGGGCTTTCCCTGAATAACCGAAATCGGCAGAGTGATAGAAAGTCCGAAATGGATCGGCAAGAGAAAACGATTCGGCTTTCAACAACAGCTTTCTGGAAGGAACAGACAATGAAGCGGAATTCATCCATAAGGCCACTGATAGCTTTGCAAATGTCGGCTTTGTAGATGTACCTTATAGCGACCTATCCCGCCGTGTGTGGTTCTTTCAATTCGACGACAGGGGTGTCCAAGCGAGAAGGTGAGCGAGGTTTGGCCCGTGCAAACGAACGCCACGTTGTGGCATGTCTTCCATCATAAACCAGCATCACTATGAGCAACCCATCAAAGAACCGCAAGTGGTTCATCATTGGAGGTATTGTCCTTGTTCTCATTATCATCGGAGCAATCGTCGGAGAGGACGACAAGACGAAGCCCGAAACGCTTG